>JBOHWM010000583.1:0-3232 GCA_050736555.1 Binataceae bacterium (SeqCode) | reverse complement strand
TATTATGATGAGTTGGATCGGCTCGACGATAAGCAGGCCGCCTGCGCCATCACCACCGACGTGATGCTGCCGCCCGGAGCGCTCGCTATCGCAGCCGATATTTCAGGAATCATCTTCATTTCATTCGGTGGAATTCCGGCGCTCAAAGAGATCGGCTTGGGCGGCGCGGTGTGGCTGGCGGCCAGTCTCACCATGGTGTTCATTTTCCAGCCGATCTTCATGAGCTACCTGCCGCGCCCGACGATAAAGGAACGGCGGCTTTGGCCACGATCCGTCAATGACGCGTTCTGGAAACCGTTCAACGGTGCCATCGAATGGCTCGAACATGTGCCAGTGACGCCGGGGGTGGTGCGGACATTGCTGCTGGTGGGTGGAGCGGGATTCATCGTCTTCGGCATCCTGTCGGGTCAACGCGCGCGTATCGGCTACAACACCATCGGCACGCCGCTCTACCGTCCCGGCGCCAAAGTCAACCAGGATATTGCCGAAATTGCCAAGTTCTTTCCAACTGATGAAGGTTGGGTGGTACTGACCACGCCCTATGACTATCCCAATCCGCAGTCGACTATCGGGCCCGACGTGCTGCGGATGAGCGACGATCTGGGCGCGTACCTGGTTAAACGGGGCGACGCAGCCGCGGTCGTTTCGTTCGCTAGTATCGCGATCAAGCCGTTAAATTCGATTTTCCATTACGGCTTTCCGAAATACCGCATGATTCCCAGCGGCACTGAGCTGGGCGGGAACTTATGGTACATGTTCTTCGCGGGTACCGCGCCGGGCGAGATTCAGCGGTTCTTCGCTTACTCGCCTCATATGACCAACTCATGTATCCGCGTGTTGCTGCCAGACCACACCTACGATCGTTTGAATCGGCTGCGTGCTGATATTAGCAGTTTCATCGCCGCGCGAGTGGCAAGTGATCCGAGCCTGAGCGCTCTCAAGGTGCATTATCTTGGCGGTGAGGCTGGCTTATATCTGGCGGCCAATGACGTGCTCTACCAGCTCGATTTTCTCAACATCACGGTGGTGCTGGCGATCATTTTCCTGTTTTGCGCGGCGACGTTTCAGTCGCTGGTCGCGGCCTGCCTGTTTATTGTCTCGTGTATCATGGCGAATTTCGGCGCGTTCGTTTACATGAACGGCCGCCATATCGGTATCACCATCGACACCATACCGGTGATCTCGCTGGGCATTGGCCTGGGTGTGGACTACGGCATCTACACCATCGCCCGCGTGCGTGACGAAGTTATCAATGGGATGAGTGTTGACAAGGCAATTTTGACCGCCTTCAAGACCACCGGCAGCGCCGTCTTCAGCACGTTTGCTGTGATGGTCGGCGGCGTGCTGCCCTGGGCATTCTCACCCCTTCTGTTTCACAACGAGATGAGCCTGCTCCTGATCTTTTTGATGTTCACCAACATGATCGCGGGCGTTTTGATTTTACCTGCGTTTGTATCCTGGTGGCGTCCGCGCTTTGTGGCGAAATTTGAAGATGCCTCGGCGCGCGAGCGTGCGGCTGCGGCAGGCTGACGGCATTCCATCACGGCGGTCGGGGGAGCGTCGGCGTTGCTCGGATCTTGCGCACGAAATGATCAGAGATGGCGCGGCGAGCGATTAGAAAATGCCGCTGTGGCGATGAGCGTCGATACAGTCGTTCAAGCGCTTGAGTTGCCATGGTGGTACACCGCGACTCGTAAGACAAGTGTTGAATTCGTCCCGATGGCGCGTGGTGGACAGGCAATCGTTGACTTTGAACGGCGGGATTTGCGCGGCCGTGGAACATTCGGGATTATTCCGCGCGATGTCTTTGAAGCGCGCGGCGCAACCACCAAGCGACACCAATAATGCGAGACTTGCTCCTATCAAGATGAGGTGCGGGGAAGTGATGAGTCGAGGCATCAGGGTCTCCGTTTTTATTTGATCACTTGCTTCATAGTTTCGACGGAATTAAAACCTTCCGCGTCCAGCATAAAGATGGTCTGAGGTCTGTTCGCCGAACATTCAGCCTGCTTTGATTCTTTTGCTTGGGGTGAGACCGGACTGAAAGCGACCGACGTATTCGAAGTATACGGTCCTGGCGTCTATCCTTGACCTGTTCCTGGAACCGCAAACACAGCCGCGATCACCCTGATCGCGACAGAATCGTCAACGGTCGCGAAAAAATCTATCGCCCGGACCATCGGCGCGCAAGTCAGCTTGCCGCGATGAACAATCGCGGCGCCTTCAGAAAGCGCATCGCGAAGTGGTGGGCCTGCTCTTCTTTCCGACCGGCGGCGGAAAGACCGAGGCGTACCTCGGATTGACGGTGTTCACCATGATCTGGCGTAGGCTCCGCAACGCTGGAATTCACTCAGCCGGTGCCAGCGCACCTGTGCCAATTGTCACACTATTGAAAGAAGGCGGCCAACCAGACGATTGGGCCTGGCCTCACGTCGTGGAAAGGCCATGTCGCGCGCCGATCATCAACGGCACCATGGCGCTGGCCCATCATGCGTTCCGTCACGGCAGGCGGCGCGGGTTGATGATTTGGCTTGCGCTGCCGATTGTGCTGGAAGCGACGTTTCTCATCGGAGAGAGTTTTGAGTGGGTTGGACGGATGCGGCTGCGCGACTGCGGCCCGCCACATGTTCATGGTTCGGCTTCGGCGCTGATGCGATGCTGCTCGGCACCAATTTGATCGTGATGACCAATCGTGAGTTCGCGCTTCGCTTCGGTAATTTCCTGTAAAAGTGAAGGACCGGAAACAAAGCCCATCGGGATGCGAAAGGCGAAGTTGAAAGCGGTTGCGGCCAGCGATACCGCCATCAACGCGTCTTTGTCGGCGAAATGAGCGAAGCCAACCGTGAAGACCAGTTGCGTCGTACCAATGCCGGCGGGTGAAATCGGCGCATTGCCAATCGCCAGGACAAACGGCGTCAACGCGAGCACTTGAACCAGAGGAACCTTGATATGAAAGCTGACAAACTGTCCGTAGAGAGCGAACCCGGCGCCGACGAAAATCAGCACCCTGATAGCCATCAGCTTCAGATAGTGTGACGGCCGCGCGGTTCTGAAACTGACCATTGAGGGCCGTTCATATAACCATAGCAGCCATTTGCCGAAGCCTGGGCGTGGCTCCCAGAATAGCCAGAAGCCGGTAATAAGTACGATTGCGCCCAAAGCGCCCGCCGCATACCCAAGCCCCGGCCTAATCGGCGAGCTTGGCACGAGATCCATCGCGACCAGCGACAAG
>JBOHWM010000582.1:0-6837 GCA_050736555.1 Binataceae bacterium (SeqCode) | reverse complement strand
AGTACTCGCGCGGATTGTCGACCATCAGCGTGTGGATTTTCTCCTCGCTGACGCCGCCTTTGCGCAGCGTCGGAATGATATTGCGGCATAGATGCGCGTAATGGGAATTGGGCGACGCCTCCATCATTTTCTGAATCGCCTCAACGGGGCGGCCGAGCCAGCAGGCGACCGCATCATGCGACAACATGATGCGATCGAAACCAACCGCCAACAAGCCGAACAGCGACGCGAGCCGCATCTTGTCCGGCGCGATTGGCTCGATACCGAAACGGTCAAAGCCCAGCCACGCGCCACGGTTCAGAATGTCGAAGTAGTAGCGCATATTGCCAACGCCGCAGGCATGCCCAATCAGCACGTGATTGAAGTCAACACCCTCGGACTCGAAGATATCCAGCGTCTCGCGGCCGAACGGCGAGCTTTCGCTGTTGTGACAAAGGATCGGAGCGCCGGTCTTTTTATGCGCGCGCGCCGCCGCTCGCAACGCCTTTTGCTCCTGCTGAGTGATCTCGGTGTCCACCGTGATTCCCGGAATGCCGCCGGTCGCGGTCTTGATGATACCGGCTTTGATACCGGTGCGGCCGATCCCTTCGGTTAGTTCACGCACGTAGACCTCGGCGATATCATCGGGACCCAGCATGCGGAAGTGCTGGGGAAAACCCAGCGCCTCATTGTAGACACCGGTCGCGATGATTATGCGGATGCCGGATTTGTCCGCCGCTTCGGCCGCGAATTCCGGGTCACGTCCCAGTTCCATGGGGCACGGATCGACGAAGCTGACCACCCCGAGACCGCGGATTTCCTTGAGCTTCTCGACCACTTTCGCCAGCTCGCGTTTGCGGTCGAAACCCATATTGTCGAATTCCCAGCCCGGAAAGCCGGCGGCCAAATGCTCATGGATAAGCGTAAAACCCAAATCCCTGGGCTCGCATTTACCCGCGACGGTATTGATCGACATCGAATATCCTCCTGCACGATCGTTTAGCGGTCACAACATAACCGAAACCCGCCGCGGTACAAGGGCGCGCGTTGCCTAGTCTCATTCAGCCGCCTTGGCCGGGATATAGCCGGTCTTGCCGGTACGCAATTTCAGCCGCAGCCAATTGCCGGTGATGCCGGTTACATGGACGTGGATGCCGCCATGAACGTGCTCGAGCACTGTGCTCGAAGTGTCGGGCGCACTGTAAATCGCGGTGGGCTTTGAAAGCAGGAATGTTTTGCTGACCGGCTTCACCGACGGCGCGGCGGCTGGCTGGTTGGCATTCGCCGAGGGGGCGGCAGGCGGCTTAACGCTCACTGAAGGCGCCGCCGCCGGCTGATTCGCGTTCGGGCTCTTGATCGTACCCGGCATCGCGGGCGCCATCGAGGACTGCGCCGCGGCCATCGATACGGATAAGCTCAATGCTATCGTCGCCATTGCCAATATTTTGATGAATTTCATGCGAACTCCTTTGACGTCGAAGTGTTAAAAGATTTCGCCTGCCAGCGGGATCCGCACACGCAAGAGAAACGACCCATACGCAGCCCGCCAATTACGTGTGGCTTAACGCGATTCCTTTGCGGCCGCAACCGCAAATTGACGGGCGCTCAGCGGCCATTCCCTGATCGATCATTGCTCGCCACACGCGCTCAATCATGCGCACGCCGCCGAGTCGGATTGTTCGAACGGGCTCTGCTAATCTTCGTACGCTCGTGCAAAATTTCTCGACCGCGCGCGTTCCTCCTCCCGCCGGCATGGAATGCCGCGTTCATCATGATGGCGTGTAAAGGAATGAAACGAATCTGCGTTTTCAGTGGTTCAAATTCCGGTGTTCAACCGGCTTACGCAAGCGCGGCGCGCGCATTCGGCCAGGCTCTCACGACCAGAGGCCTAGGCCTGGTTTACGGCGGCGCGAAAGTCGGCTTGATGGGCGAAATCGCACGTGCGGTGAGTGCCCGCGGGGGCGAAGTGATCGGCGTGATTCCACGCTCGCTGATGCGCAAGGAAGTCGCTTACGAGGAATTGGCGGACCTACGCGTGGTCGAATCAATGCATGAACGCAAAGCGGTGATGGCGGACCTGGCCGATGGTTTCGTCGCGATGCCGGGTGGGCTCGGCACGCTCGAAGAGCTATTCGAAGTAGTGACGTGGGCGCAACTCGGACTTCATCGCAAGCCCTGCGGAATTTTCAACGTCAATGGTTACTATGACCGCCTGCTTGCTTTCCTCGATCACGCCGTTGATCAAAAATTTCTCAAAGACGTCCATCGCGCGATGCTGATGGTCGAGCAAAGTCCAGAACGCTTGCTCCAACGCTTCGAGACTTACGTCTCGCCGACGACTGACAAATGGCTCAGTCGCGGCAACCGGTAATTACCTACACGAACGCCGCATGGATCAACAAGGTCCATGAGCCGGATGAAATAGACGAGCGGCGCCCTCGCGGCGTTGTCTGACGCTTTCACCTACCAACAGATCGCGCCAGGGAATTGCCGGTGTGTCTTTACGTCGTGCACAAGGGCCGGCGAAGAAAAGTTCTTCACCTTGCTCCAGCAAATCGAATAAACATGAAGCGCTAATCAAGGCAGCGCGGTCTGAGGAGCGAGTGGATGAAGGCAACACAAGCCAGGATGCTGGACCTGCTGAGGAAGGCGACACAATTCATTATCCCGATTTATCAGAGGACCTATAGCTGGAGGGAGCGTGAATGCCGGCAATTGTGGGACGATATACTACGGGCGGGCCGCAACGACACTGTGTCCGCTCACTTCATGGGTTCCATCGTCTACGTCGAAGAGGGGCTTTTCGCGGTCATGGCCCAATCCCCGCTGTTGGTGATCGACGGTCAGCAGCGCCTCACCACGCTAACTTTGCTGATTGAGGCGTTGGCGCGAGCTCTGGGCAGCGACGAGCCGTTGAGCGGTTTTTCCGCGGAGAAACTCCGCAACTATTACCTGCTCAACCCGCTCGAAGAAAATGACCAACGTTACAAACTTATCCTTTCGCAAACCGACAAGGCATCGCTCAAAGCGTTATTGGACCATCAGCCCGCGCCGAAAGAGGCATCTCTGCGACTCGAATCGAACTTCGCTTTGTTTGAAGAGTGGATCAATGGCATCAAAGGCGATCTTGTTGTGCTGTGTAAGGGTCTGGCAAAGCTTGCTGTTGTCGACATTTCCTTGCATCGCGACCAGGATAACCCGCAGCTCATATTCGAAAGCCTCAATTCGACGGGCCGCGAACTCAGCCAGGCCGATCTAATTCGGAACTTTGTCCTGATGGGGCTTGAGCCTCGACTTCAGGCACGGCTGTACGAATCGTATTGGCGGCCGATGGAGATAGAATTCGGCCAGGAGGCCTACGCGCAAAACTTCGATTCATTCGTTCGTCATTATCTCACCGTCAAAATGGGCGAGATCCCTAATATTAATGAAGTATATGAATCCTTCAAAAAGTACGCACGAACCGCCACGCCTCTGAATTTTGAAGCACTAGCCGCCGACATCCGCACTTTCGCTGGCTACTTCTGCAAGATTGCTTTGGGAGCCGAGCGGGACCCGGATTTAAAGCTGACTTTCGAGGACCTGCGCGAACTGAAGGTGGAGGTCACGTATCCGTTCCTGCTGGAGCTCTATCGCGACTATGCGGCGGGAACCTTGGCCAAAGACGACCTGTTGCAGACGATACGGTTGGTTGAAAGTTACGTATTCCGCCGCGCTGTTTGTGGGATTCCGACTAATTCATTGAACAAGACCTTCGCGACTTTTGGCAAAGCCTTGAAGAGGAAACACTATGGAGTTTCTGAAGAAATACGTGGCCTACAAAGCGGAGACCAACTTCCTCGACGTTGCGCCCCAAGAGCGTCGATTGCGCCTGTGGCTGAACATGAGTTTCCACGAAATCGAGGATCCGCACAGCATCTGCAAAGACGTGTCGGCGGTCGGTCATTGGGGCAATGGTGGCGTCGAAGTCGGTCTAAGTTCAGTCGAGGAACTGCACTACGTCATGGGCCTCGTTCGGCAGTCCTTCGAGAAACAAATGAGCGCCAGAGAAGTTGCCTCATGACAGACCCGACCCAATCGCCAATCTGATTGCCGCAAAAAAAGCTCACCATACTCAGCCAAAGCGGGGCATCACTTTGTTCGCGAACAGTTCGAGCTCGTCGATGACCTCGTTCTTTTCCAAGTATCCCTGTCCGATCTGGAGATGCACTTCGTTGAAGCGCAGCTGATCGTACGCGGTTTCGATCTGCCGGCTGACTTCGTCGGGCGTTCCCACAATCGCCATCGGCCGCGCCTGGTCGAAGGGCAAAAACCAGTTGTCCCACACCCACCAATGCTCTTCGAGTTTTTCCATCGCGCGCTGGCGGCTGCGGTCGATTGAGATGATGCCGCCCCACGCGGCGATATCCTCCTGGGCAACGACGCGGCCCGCTTTGTCGGCCTCTTCTTTGTATCCATCCCACAAGCCGCGGCAGAATTCGAGGTTATTCGCCAACACGATCGGCTTGCCGCCTTCGCGCGCCCAGAACCTGATCGTGCGCATGCTGTGGGCGAAGGCGCCATAAAGCTTGGGATGCGGCTTTTGATATGGCCGCGGCGCAATGCCGATTTTTCTGACATGGCCGTCCGGGTCCACGCCTTTGCCGAACTTCAGATAGGCCGAATGCGGCTGCACCAGGTCTTTGGGCGGGAAGGTCCAGTACTTGCCCTCGTAACTGAAGACCTCGTTGGTCCACGCGGTCTTCACGATACGCACCGATTCCTCAAAAATCTCGCGATTGATGCGGTCCTGTTCGTCGCGCCGCTTGGCCAAATCCGGCGTCGTCGCATGCGCGCCGGGAACCGCCGCGTAATTCTGGAACCAGCGCGCCTGATATCCACGCGTGAAGCCGACATTGAGCCGGCCTTGCAAAATATGGTCGAGCGTGGCGATCTCTTCGGCCACCCGCACCGGGTTATGCGTCGGCAGGACATAGCCGAGCGTGTTCGCTTTCAGCCGTTTTGAATTCAGCCCGATAAACAAGCTCGACATCCCCGGGTGGTTGGTTTCCTCGAAACCTTCGATCTGAAGATGATGCTCGTTGTGTCCATAGCCGGCATAACCCAACTCGTCGGCGGCGTGAACGTACGCTTTCACCTCGTCGAGATAACGTTGATACAAGTCGCCACGCTGGCCGGCCATGCCCTGTTCGAGTTCCTTGCGGCGTCCGACCGTACCGGCCTGAATCAAATGAAACTCCATGGTAAACTCCTCGCCCGCGACGCCCAGCCGCAGGTCCGATAATTACAAGTCATTCCACAATTAACGGATTAGTAGAACAATTTTCAAAAGAGAGCTATGCGGCGGTTCCTTGGAAGCGCGGCATCACGCGCTCGGCAAACAGCCGCATCGCGGCGATCAGGTTTTCATGCCCGCTGAGGCCGCCCACCTCGAACCAGCACACCAGGCGTGTGAACCCGATACGTTCGCGCAACTCCGCAATACGATCGGCGCAGTATTCCGGGTCGCCGAAAATCCCCATCAGGGAATCGACCGTCTCGTACTCCATCGCACGCATCCGCGCGCGTATTTTTTCGAATTCGGCCGCGGCTCCGCCTAGTGTTTCCGGCCGGATAATGTCGCTCAGCGTATTGAAATAGTTGCGCACGCTGGGTTCGACGATGGCGCGCACGCTGGCGCGGTCCCGCCCGGTATACGCCAGCATCAGCGACGCGAACCAGTCCTCGGGTAATTGCCTGCCGCTCTCGGCCAGCGCGTCGGTGTAATTCTTCAGCCGCTCGCCAATCACGTTGATGGGGTTTACCGGTCCGCCGGCGAAAATCGGATATGCATTGGCGCCCGCAAATTTGAAAGTGTCGGGCGTGTTGGCCGCAATTCTGATCGGCGGCGGTTGCTGGATCGGCTTGGGCGCGACTTCGATATCGTCGACGTTGAAATAGCGCCCATGAAATGACAGCCGCTCGCACGTCCACGCCTGGGTCACGAACTCCAGAGCTTCCTTGAAAATCTCGCGGCTTTGATGGATGTCCACGCCGAAACCGTTGTAGTTGACTGGGAAGCCGCCGCGCCCGGCGCCAAAGGCAAGCCGCCCATTTGAAATCACATCGAGCGTGGCCGCCTCCTCCGCCAAGCGCATCGGATGATGCAACGGGACCAGGTTCACCGCCTGCCCGAGCCGGATACGCGTGGTGCGTTCGGCAATGGCGGCGAGCAACATCATCGGCACCGGCAGGACACAAAAACGCGGCACGAAATGAATTTCCGCCAGCCATACCGTATCGAAACCGAGACGATCGGCTTCGGCCGCTTCCTCGATAAGCTCGCGATAACGCTGGGACGGCGCCTGGCTGGCGGCCGCCGGAAGTTGATAGAAAATGTCAAACTTCACTGATCACAACCGCCCGGCGCGGGCCCCGGCGAATCCTCCTTAAGAGATACACACCCGCGCGAGGCGGGGTCGCGTTCACATCTCGCTTCGGAGTGTCGCCGATCGGGCCGGATCAGTACAAGCGCGACACCAGGCGGAACGACACCAGCGCAGCCGAAGGCGAAGCGAGCACGCCAGTGGAGCGTAGCGAACGAGAGGGCGAGTCCGCGAGCCGCGTTCACGATGCGGAGTCCACGACGTGCGTCCAAAGTGGCGCCGAGCACGCTAGTGAAGCGGAGCGGTAAACGAGTCCGCGAGTTGCGTTTGGAATCAGACTCCGCAAACTGCGTTAAGACACTAGGCGGAACGAAGTGGAGCCGAGCAGGCGAGTCCGCGCGCTGCGTTAAGAACGGTCGATATGTTTAAATGGAGCGCATGGCGTGGACTTATATTGAAGACCTCAGCCGCCATGTGGGCGAGGAAGTGACCT
>JBOHWM010000581.1:0-2286 GCA_050736555.1 Binataceae bacterium (SeqCode) | reverse complement strand
TCGTGAGGTTCTTGTTCATCGCGGCGCCGATGGGAAAGGCCTGGTAATTCTCCGGGTAAACCCCGATTACTCCAAGCGTGCCGGCCTTGGCGAGCGCCTTGACCGCCCATTCCAGCACCTGCGACGGCGCGTTGCCGGGTTCCCAATTACCGTTCCCCTGACGCCGCGGCGCATTTTCAAAACGTCCCTTCTCGTCCCGCGTATCGTCCGCGAGCGAGCCCGGACCCGCCTCTGTGGTATAGGCGTCGATTCCGACCGCATCGATCGCACGGTCGACGCCGATGCCGCCGGTCAATTCATGAATCATTTCGACCGGGTCGTCGTGCGAAAAGTCCAGCGCCTCGGCACTTTGCATGCGTGCCCGCGCCAGCCGCGAAGGAATCGCATCGATCGCCAGGATACGTCCCGCACGCATCAATTTCGCGCTCGCAATCGCGAACTGACCCACCGGCCCGCAGCCGAATATCGCGACCGTGTCGCCCGGCGTGATGTCGGCCATCTTCGCGCCGAAATAGGCGGTGGGAAAAATGTCTGAAAGCAGGATCGCCTGATCGTCGCTCACTTCAGGCGGTAACTTGATCATCCCGACATTGGCGAACGGAACGCGCGCCCTGGTAGCCTGCAGACCGGCAAACGGGCCGGTCATCTGCGGACCGCCATAGAACGCCGTGCCGGCCGCCGGTCCGTTGGGATTGGCCTGATCGCATTGGGAGAAGTAGCCCGCGCGGCAATAAACGCAATAACCACAGGCGATCGTCGAAGGAATCACCACGCGATCGCTCACGTCAAAATTACGCACATGCGGACCAAGCTCCTCGACTATTCCGACACCCTCGTGGCCGAGGATAGTGCCGGGCTTCATGCCGGGCACCGTGCCGCGAATGAGATGGAGATCCGTGCCGCAAATCGCCGCTGCGGTAATCCGCACGATGGCGTCAGAGGGTTGTTCGATACGCGGTTCCGGCATATCTTGCAGCCGGATATCGCCAATGCCGTTGAATACGACCGCCTTCATAATGACAGCTCCCGAAAATTGGTTGAGAGAATTAGTAAATCCTGCGATGCGATTCGCCCCGTGACTCGAGGCTTGAGGGGTAGATAGAAAGGCAGCAGTTATCATGCCTGCCCCCTCGTATGATGACGCGCGCCCAGAGAGCGGGTAAGCAGCGGTTTTGAAACCCCAGCACCATTCGATTCAATCATCAATGTGATGACTGAAGAACGGCGCTGTTCCTTACGACAGCAATGGAATCGCTAATGTGTCCGTTGGCAATCGGAATGGAGATGGAGAACTATCGAGGTATTTCTAATCATGCCGCCCCTCGGAGATTGGGCGCGGTGGCATGGTCTAAAAGCCTTCTATGAAATTCCGATCCAGGAGGGGAAATATGACAAGCGAGCTGAAGCATATGAATATGTGGTGTCCCGGTTGGGATATCCGAAATCGAGGGAAAGCATCCGTCTATAGCTTTCCTGGCGTCGTAATCGAGGCAGAATCCGAGCGCGGGAAGCTAAAACGCTGCCGCGTGGGATCCGCGTTGATCGACGTTCTATTTACCGACATCGATGACGAATCGGAAATCTGGCAAGTAGGCGATAAGGGTGTTTTGAAAGTTAATCGTGCCGGGTTCGAAAAAATATTTTATGATGGGTTCCTGAACATGATGGCGGTGCCGTCTTCAGAGACGTAAAAAACCCTCAATTCTAGCGTACTGAGTCGCGAATTCGCTGAACAAAATTGCAGCCCACCAGCGATTGTGTCGCCTCAGACTCTGAGCCGGCTTCTCGCGAATCATGCTGCCAGCTCAATTGAGGAGGGCGCAGTTCATCTTATTGGCCATCTGGGTTGAGATAATTAACGCCAGCCCGTTGCTGTCCGGCAGTCCATAGTTTTCCTCGGCCGATTGCGCTTGCTGCATGATAGTCGCGACGATCTCGGCCACATCCTGCTTTGTCGGCGTTCTGCCAAAATACAAGTCGAATTCTTGGAAGGCTGTCGGGTCGAAAGTGCCCGTATAAACGGCGTTCTTGAACCACGTCCAGTCCATCTTCGCAGATTGCTCGCGGGTGATCTCTGATCGGAAGAATTCGTGTCGTTGTGGCTGGCCGAATTTGTCCGGTGTCATTGTAAAAAAGTTTAGCCGCAGAGCGGTCACCGCTGGCAGTTGCTGAAAAACTCCAGGTGCGAGATTGGCTATGGCGAAGGCGCCGAATTGAACGGTCGCGATCATTGCGTTTGGCACGCTCGTGCCGTCGGTGTTATTAACCGCGCCGCCACAATTCAAG
>JBOHWM010000580.1:0-1539 GCA_050736555.1 Binataceae bacterium (SeqCode) | reverse complement strand
CTCTTGTGGCTCCCGCGAGAGAGCAGACTGAGGAAGAGGTCATCTTTCATCCAGGGTGTTGAGGTGCTAACCCCAGTCGGCGGCAAACGAGTATATTCACGGCTTTCTCAACATCCTGCTAAGGGATGCGCGGCAGGCGCGATTGGCGCGGCCGTCTTGATAGCGACGCTGTCGATGGGCTCGCCAGTATTGGCGCAGCGCGGACAGAACAATTCCGCCAGCCAGTCGAACAGTGACAACACGCTCGAAATCGCGCCGCGCGTCGCAGCGCCGCCAACGCCCGCGCCCGCCGCTCAGCCTGCTCACGCCGCGAGCGCGTCCGGCTCGGATTACCAATCACCCTATACGCAGGCACCGCGGCACCAACGCCCCTATTTGGGTATCGGTGTGCAATATATCTACACGCACAAGCCGCTGGGTCAGATTGTCCAGGGACTCGAAGTGGTGAGCGTGGACCCAGGAAGCCCGGCGCAGCGCGCGGGCTTGCATGGCCGTGGCACGCTTACCGAAATCGGCGCAAGCGGAGCCACGGCGAGCGCCTTGGTGCCTCCGCTCGATTTGGTGATGATGCCGCTGCTGAAGAAAGCCGGGCAGCTTGGGCAAACCGGCGACCTCATCGTCGCCATCGACGACCATCGCGTCAACAGCGAGCAGGACCTATCCGACGCCCTGGATCATCTCAAGCCGGGCGACGTGGTATATTTCACCGTTATTCGCTCGATGCGCAACGGCACATACAAGACGCTCAAACTGCCGGTGACACTCGCGCGTCCCGACGGAACCGTGGCCAGTAGCCGCAGTCCAACTGAATAATCGATCAACGCAATCATAGTAATTTTCGGCTGGTTCAAATCGAGCGGGCGCCGCGCTGATCTGCTATGCTCGTGGCGCTTGCGCGCATCACCCGCACGGGTGGTCCGCGTGCGTGTATTTGTGTTTAAAGGGGGGGACCGAGAGCGGCAAGTGGAACGTAGTCTCAACGAAGCGGCCAGTGAACTCCGTGCACGTATTGAAGCCGGGAATGAGCGGCGCTTTCCCGTAATGGGTCTTAAAGGCGCGGCCAACGCGTTAATGTTGCGTGAGGCGGCGCTCACCTTCGAACGGCCACTGCTGGCGATCACCGCGTCGGCAAATGAAGCTGAAGCGTTGGCTTCCGAACTCGCCTTCTTCCTTGACCAGGCGCATGAGTGTGATCCAGCCAGGGCCAGGTTACACACCCTGCCCTCGTGGGAGCTGCGTCCATTCGCCCATCTCTCACCACCGCCAGACGTACAGGCGGCACAGCTCGCCGCCCTCTTCGCATCATTGCGCATGCACGCACCGTTGATCGTAACTTCGGCCGAGGCGCTGATGATGCGCACGATACCGCGCCGGGTGTTCGAGAATTCCATCGTCAAAATTGCGATGGCCGATAGCCTCGACCTCGAAGCGCTGATCGAGGCTTTAAGCGGGCTGGGTTATCAACGGGTGCCACAGACGGAGGAACCCGGCGATTTCAGCGTCCGCGGCGGCATCATCGACGTTTTCTCGCCCCTGTAC
>JBOHWM010000579.1:0-10818 GCA_050736555.1 Binataceae bacterium (SeqCode) | reverse complement strand
TTTTCGGATTGACCCGCTTTACATCTTCGTAGGAAAAGCCCATTCGTTTGATCACGCCGGGCGCGAAATTTTCCACCAGCACATCGAATTTCGGCACCATCCCCATCACGAGCTCGTGTGCGCGCGGCTTCTTCATATCAAGCGCGAGACTCAGCTTGCTGTGATTGTGTTGCATGTAATAGGTGCTGTGGCTGGAAGCGGCATGTTCGGGCTGGCGTGGCTTCATCCCCATCATACGGACACGTTCGCCCTCCGGCGCGAGTTCCAACTTGACGACTTCGGCGCCCATCTCGCCAAGCAGCCGTGTAGCCGTCGGGCCGGCCACAAATTGAGTGAAATCGAGCACCCGGTAGCCTTCGAGCATCCGTGGATTATGGGTCATCAGGCATCCTCCATTTATCTGAAAGCAGCTCGTGGAATCATCTTTTCAAGGCGGCTTGCGGACTCGCCCGACCCACGGAGTGCGTTCATAAGCAACTTAATGTTGCGCCGCCTGTTGCATCGGCTCGGTCACCGGCGGGCGGCGGCGCCCAGGCCCCGTCTCGGGCAGAATGTAGAATGTGACCAGGGGCAAAAGTTGCAGCACTAGAAACACCAGCATCACGTCGCGAAGTCCGAGCACGCCCGCTATGGCGCCGCCAAGAACCGGCGAGATAAAAGCGCCGGTATAGCCGACTGCCCATACGAATGAGAACGCGGTGGCCATTTTGGCCGGCGTCATTCCGGGCAATTCCATCATCAGGGTGCCAATCGCGGCCAGACCGCCCGAGGCGCCGATTCCGACCAGCACCAGCGAGGCCCGCATCAGATTAAGATCGGTCAGCAAGACCGCCCCCAGACATCCGATCAGTGTGACGATCGCCAGAGGCCATAGAAATGGGCGGCGCAAGCCAACGACTGACGTGCCGATACCGCCGGCGAAGGCGCCGAAGATACCGGTAAAGGGCAGGACGGCGGTCAAGTTCGAAGATTGTGAAAGGGTCAGGCCACGCATCACGTGGAAAAATTCCGGCAAAAATGCGGTATAGAGCTGGAACACCCACATGCCGCCGAAGAGCGCAATCGCAACCAGCACGACCTCGCGTATCCTGAGCACCTGCGGCAACGTTGAAGGCGTGCGTATCTCCGCTATCTCCGCGACCGCGTCGCTTTGCCACCGCCTGCCCAGGATCATCCACAGCACCGCGACCACCACCACGGCCAGCCCATACACCTTCATCAGGGTGTTCCAGGACGAGCCAAGGGCATAGTAGATCGGTGGCGTGATGGTGAAGACGACGGTGAGCCCAATGTAAGCGCATAACGCGTTGACCGTGTTGATATACGGCCATTCACGTTCGCCGAACCATTCCATCACCAGCGTCGTCGGCGGTCCGATGATGATGCCGTAGCCGATACCTTCGAGCACGCGGCATCCGAGCAGCGGCAGGAAAGTATGCGTATAGCCACTCAGGATCTCGCCGACGCCAAGAAACCACACGCCGAGGATCAAAGTGCGCAGGGTACCCAGACGTTCCGTAACCAGCGCCCCGACGAAGGAGAAGATGCCGATGCAGAGTGCGATGACCGAGATGATGAGCCCCGCCTGGCTAAGGTTTATGTTGAGCGATTTAAGCATCGGCGCCAGGATTGGCGCGGGCGCGAGCCAAGTCATGACCTGCACGACAAGGGTGATGATCAGCAGTGCTTCGATGACCCAGCGGTAAGTCGACAGTCCGCTATTTTTGGTCGGCATGATCGCTTTGTTTCCTTGCGGCGAGCGCTGTGCTCGGCGCGGGAATTTTGCTTCTACTCGCTACAGCTTGCGTTCACCACTGCCCAGCCAAGCGTAGCAGGTAAGGCCGATAAGATAGACCACCACTGTCATGTAAAAGGCGGAGGAGAAGGATCCGGTCGCCTGTAAGAGGAAGCCGGTCGCCGCGACCCCAATGATACCGGGCAAGGTGGCGAAGGTGTTCGACAACCCCATCAGGATGCCGGCGTAGCGCGGCGCGACGTCGAGATGATTGACGCCGAAACCGCCGGTGCAGAGCGAAGTTCCGCCAATCGAGATTGTTACCAGGGCAATAGCGAGATAAGGCGAATGCACCATCGGCAGCACGATCAGCGGTGCCGCGCCGAGCGCGAACGCGGCCGTCTGCAGCGTCTTTCGGACTGTCGTGAGTGAGACACCGCGGCGGTAGAGCCGATCAGCAATCCATCCGCTGAGATTGCCAACTATAAAGGCGACGATCCACGGAATAATCGAGAACGCGCCCAAAAGCTTCATGGGCACGTGAAACGTGTGATTTAGATAACTCGGCAGCCACAACAGGATGATGTAAAAGCCGAAGTTATTGCACAGATGGGCGATCACGATGGCCCACACCGCGCGCTCGCGCAGAATCGGCCCCCATGGAATCTCAGGCGCGAGCGCCACTTCCGGGCGATCGGCCTGAATCACCGCGAGTTCGCCAGGCGTGACGCCAGGACATTCCTCGGGATCGTCGGCCGATTTTACCATCCATGCGGCAAGCCACAGTATTCCGAGCAGCCCGGAAAGATAGAACACCCACGGCCATCCGAGCCGCAGCACGATTACCGGACTGATCAACAAGGCGACCACGGTGCCGAACGACACTCCGCTTAGATGCAGCGAGATCGCGCGTGAACGTTCCGTCGCGATAGTCCATCGTGCGGCGATACTGTGCACCGCCGGGAAGTTAACCGACTCGCCGGCGCCTAGCAGGACGCGCAGGACCAGCAGAACGCCGAACGAAACGAACGCGGCTGGTGGAGTAAAAAAAGTTGCGAGCGACCACAGCGCGACACCGGCGCCAAGCACCAGCTTGCCGCCGAAGCGGTCGGCCGTCCATCCGCCCAGCATTTGCGGGAATAGGTAACCCCAGAAAAACGCGGACAGAATCAATCCGCGTTGCGCCGCGTCATAACCTTTGGCTTGCGCCAGCGGGATAATCGCTATCGAGATGTTAACGCGGTCGACGTAGCATAGTGCCGTCGCCAGTGCGAACAGCACGACCACCGTGTAGCGGCGCGGCCACCCGCTTACCGGCGTTGGCGCTAACGCAACAGCTTGCGAAGTTTCCCCCATCGGTTCGATCCTGCGCGAGCTTAGTCATGCGCGCGGGCTTTTGCCAGACGGAATCGATACTCCGTGTACGATGCGAATTCCGCAATTCAGTTTGTCTTTTATTTGCGACGCTACTGGCGCACCCAGCATATTAGCGGACCGGCCCGGGTGGTGCCGCGGCAGTGAACAACGGGTGGGCGTTGCGCCTTTTTTCAACGCGGTGGGGCTGATCGTTATCTTCGGAGTCGGCGCGCCACTTGTAGTCAGTTGGTCGGGTGTAAACTTCGCAGCTTTCTGGCGGACGTTCTTAATCGTACTTATTTTTCCTGCTTTCGCCTGATCAGCATTCTCTATTAATTCAAATCTAGAATTTTAATCTATCGACTGGCCGAAGCGACTTGCTTATTCTCTCTCGTTTGCCCTATATCATCCTACTGAAATTGGATAGCTCTAGCAGCTTAAGGCAGCTACCAGGGAGGCGTTTATGAAAAGGAGAACCATCGAGCGCGCGCTGGCGATGTTTCGAGTCAAGCGAACCGTACGCAATCTGGTGATCGCCGGGACGACGCTGCTGGCAATTGGCGGAATCGCGTTTGCCGCGGGTTTTGGTCCGTTGCTTCCGATTCCGGTCTCGACGTCACCCAGCAACGGCGATCTGAATCCGTACGGGGTGCAGTTTATTCCCAATCGGTTTTCACCACTCAGGCCCGGCGATGTGCTCGTGTCTAACTTCAACAATTCGTCGAATCAAATGGGCACTGGCACGACGATCGTCGATATTCGAAATGGCCAGCGATCGCTTTTCTATCAGAACGCTTCGATCCCGGGATTTGACCTCGCGCTGGTCTTGCTCAAGGCGGGATTTATCGTGGTTGGCAACGTCCCGGAGACCTATCCCTCTTTGACAACGATGACACCCAGCGCGATAGGACCCGGCCAGCTCACGTTCCTGAGCCCCGCTGGTACGCTGGTGATGAGCCTGACCGACAACACCGGCAAATTCATCAATCAGCCGTGGGGCATGACGACCGGCAACGATCGTGGAAGCTCGGTTCAATTATTCGTTTCCAACCTGAACAACGTGCTGGTCAATACCACGGGGTTTGTGTCGCGAATTGATTTGTCGATCAACCGAAAGACCGGAATAACGGTTACGAACAAGGTCGTAATCGGCGCCGGTTATTTGAATAGCACCGGTCCAACTGGTCCGGCCGGCCTGTTTTACAATCAGAAGACCGACACTTTGTATGTCGCCTCTCAGAACGATAACGAGATTTTCGCAATACCCAACGCCGGCCACATTTCGACCACTCAGACCACGCCCGGCACCGCAATTTTCAATGATCAAACGCATCTGCATGGACCGACCGGCTTGATCATGGCGCCCAATGGCGACTTGATTACGGCTAACTTCGACGGCGTCAATGCGAGCACGGCCGCCCCATTTTCATTTAGTGAGTTGACCGAATTCACACCCGGTGGCCAATTCGTCACCCAATTTTCGATTGATCCGAACATGGGTTCGGCCTTCGGACTTGGCCTGCAACTGCAAGGAAGCGCTTTCAAGCTCGCTTACGTGGACGACACGCTCGCGACTCTGAGTATCCTGCCTTTCGCCAAGTAAACCGGTCTCTGACTGCGTCCGTGGACGAGGGGCTCTACGCGTCCGCGGACGTGCCTAGCCCGGTCGCAAAAAATTGCGGCGACTTGACTTCGTGCGATTGATAATGCGAAACGGCCTTCTATTTTTCTAACGTTTATTTCGGTTATATTGCGGTCTCGTTACACGCCAGAGTGTACCCGAGCTTGCTGGCGCCGAGCGGGGCCGAGCAGCGGATGAGGATAGACAAAGCCGTCAATATCGAAGATCTGCGCAAAATGGCCAAACGGCGCTTGCCGCGCGTGGCGTTCGATTTTATGGAGGGCGGAGTCGAGGATGAACGCGGTCTGGCGCGCAACGAAGATGCCTTTTCTCAGTATCGTTTGGTGCCGCGCTATCTGATCGACGTATCCAGCCGCGATCAGTCCACCAACTTGTTCGAACGCACTTACGCGAGCCCTTTCGGCATCGCCCCGACCGGCTTCGCCGCGCTGTTTCGGCCCCGCGCCGACCTGCTGTTGGCGGAGGCGGCCGCGGCGGCGGATATTCCATTCATAATGTCGGGCACCAGCACGACCTCGATCGAGGCGGCCACCCGAGTTGCGCCCGCCCATACCTGGTACCAACTCTATGTCGCGCGGGATATGAAAATCTCGGAGGACATGATTCGCCGCGCTCGTGACGCGAGCGTGAGTGTGCTGGTGCTCACGGTCGACGTGCCGGTTTCATCCAAGCGCGAACGCAATATCCGCAACCACTTCGGTCTGGCGCTCAAGCTTAAAACGTCCGCCATAATTGAAGCGTTGACCCATCCCGGATGGATTGCCGGATATCTTCGTCACGGCATGCCCCCGTTCGAGAATTGGGGCTATTATGCCGCGGCGGGAGCCAAGCCTCGCGAGGTCGCACGGCTTGTCGTTGAGCAAACGCCGGCCACCGTGACCTGGCGCGATCTCGAGAATTTTCGCCGCTTATGGCCGCGCCATCTCGTACTCAAGGGTATATTGCATCACGAGGACGCGCTGCGCGCCGTCGAACTCGGCGTCGACGGTATCATGGTCTCCAACCATGGCGCGCGACAGTTGGACCAGGCGCCGTCGCCGCTGGAAGTGCTGCCGATGCTCCATGCGGCAGTGGGTGACAGACTCACGCTGATGCTCGACGGCGGCGTACGGCGTGGTGGCGACATACTCATCGCGCGATGCTTGGGTGCGCGTTTCGTCTTTGTCGGGCGTGCGACGCTGTATGGAGCAGCCGCCGGTGGCTCGGCCGGAGTGCGCAAGGCAATTGAAATCCTGCGTGATGAAATCGATCGCATCATGGCTCAGATAGGTTGCCCGCGCCTCGAGCTGCTCGACGGCAGCTCCATCATGAAGCCGGGCTGAACGCGCGTCGTTCACCAGCTCATTCGCGCGCGGCGGCTTCCGATGCGCTCTCGAGATGTTCTCGCGCTTGCCGATATTTCGGAAAAACCGTTAGGGCTCGGGTGTACAGATCGATTGCCTGATCGTATTTTCCGCTATTTTCCAAAGCCAGGCCTTGGTCGAACAGATCACGGGCATTTTGGGGTGGGCCGCCCGCACCGCTTGTCTCATGCCGCTCGCGTTGCGCGACGATGCGGTCCAGCGGGGTCAGAAAGGCAACCGCAAGCCGTCGCGCCAGCGTCGGCATATTTTGCGCGCTACCGCTGACGCTGCTGGTCTGGACGATCTGGCCGGTTTCGACATCGTCCATCCGTGCCGTCAGCACGGCTTGGCTGGCCACGATCGTGTAGGTGCCAAAGATAAAGTATTTGGCCCCGATGATTTTTCCGACACGCAGGCGTGTCGCCGGATCGGACAAATCGCTCAGGGATAAACGCTGTTCCCGCAGGACAATGGCGAGATGGGAACGATCAACCAGTTCGAGATTCTTGGACGCGCCGAGATCGGCGATGAGGAAGCCCGCCAGTGCGGTACTCCAATAATCAGTGCTTTTATTGGGGGGCACACTGCCCCCCTCGAAGTCACTCACCGCGACGGTGGCGCGCTCCACTCGTGGAGCAGGCGCTAAGGCAAAGGGCGAAGGAGTTTTCGTCGCGGCCGGAGTTGAAGGCGAGGGCGTGGCCGCGGCAACCGCTGGACGCGGCTTTATTGGCGGCCTGACAGTTGTACCGCACCCGGCGAGAAGGCATAACAACATGCCAATTCCGCCTATCGTCGTAACGAGTCGCGCGGCTTTCACGGGGCGAAGTTTAGCCGCCTCGAAGCTTGGGCGGAACAGCCGCCGCCCTAAGAAAAGAGCCGGCATGAGGAGAAATGCGGATTGGCGCAAGCCAATTGCATTCAGGATGCCTGCGCAATAGATTTTCGTCCTTAGAACCGACGCGTAATCTCGCCGGGCGTCGGAACTTAGCCGTCCATCGCGGCGCTGGCTGATGTAATTAAGGGAGGGTCGGGCTTGGCACGTACGGGAGTGGAATGCACGGTCAAGCGGCATCTTCGTGCGGCTCGTTTCGCGGCGTTGCTCGCGGCCGTGGCTATCATTTGCACCGCGTTGCCGTCATTCGCCGACCAGCCGCCCGCCAATCCCCTGGTAAAAAAGCAAGGTACGCTGTGGGTATTCGCGGTTGGTGTGAGCAAATACCGCAATCCCATGATCGATCTACAATTTGCCGATAATGACGCCAAAGTACTGGCCGCCACGCTCAAAGCGCGTGGCGCCGGAGTCTACCAGGAGGTCAAGACCGACGTCCTGCTCAATGATCAAGCGACGCGGCAAACCATCATTAACGGACTAAACCAGTTCTTCGCGCCAGCGGGACCGGGTGATACTGCGGTAATTGCGTTAATGGGCCATGGCGTAAATTCCAACGGCAACTTTTACTTCGTGCCCTATCCTGCGGATTTGTCCAATTTAGCCACTGCCGGTCTGCCGGTGAGCGAGTTCGAGACCGCCGTGCAGAAGGTTGGAGCGCGGGTCGCGCGGACAGTGTTGATAGTCGACACCTGCCATGCCGCCGACCTGAATTTCCAAGTGCGCAGCCTCAGCCAACTGCAAAGCCGTATCCATAAGGCTAGGGGCATAAGCCTGGTCTCGGCCGTCGCGCCGAAATTGCCCCAGGCGTATATCCTGAGTTCCAGCGAAGGCAGCGAGAACTCATGGGAGGATTCGAAGTATCGTTTGCCGGGTGAAACCGAGGGTCACGGCGCTTTCACTTATGCGCTCCTGCAGGGTCTGGACGGCGCCGCCGCGCGTAACGGCGTCGTTAACGTGCTCGACCTTTTCACCTACGCTTCCGATCAAGTGCCGTTGATCACCGGCGGCAAACAGCATCCGTACGTTCGTGGCCAAGGGATTAATTTCCCGATAGCGGAAGTGCGCTCGGTCTCGTCCGAAGACGCCGCCGCCGCGGCGGCGCTGGTCCAAAAAGGTGTGCAACTTCAGGGCAAGGGCCAGTTGGGACAAGCCCAGACTGTTTTGGCGCGCGCCGGTGGGCTTAATCCGCGTGACCAGGTTTCGCGCGTGCTGCACGACGAGGTCAGCGCTGAGATCAAATATCGCGAGGACCCGAAGGCCCAACAGGACATAATTGAAGAGACCGCCGCGTTGCTCAAAGGCAAGTACAATCGCGGTCCGTCCGATCCGTGGACGCCACGGCCGATGATTATCGCATTTCTCGATTTCAGTACCGCCGGCAGCTCACCGCAACTGGCCGGTTTGCATGAGGCGTTGGTCGCTCGAATCCAGCAGGCGTTGGCTGGCACCAAGCGCGTGCAAGTGGTCGATCGCCATTTGCTCGATAAGGTTCTGCAGGAACTCCGATTGAGCATGAGCGATCTGTCTGACCCGGCCACTCGCCTGCGCGTGGGAAAGATCCTGGTGGCACGTCTGATCGCGACCGGCAATCTGGTCTTCCTTGGTAAGCAGAACTATCTTGCGAACGTGCAATTGATTGATACCGAAACCACCGAGGTGACGGTCAATCTCTCACAGCAGGGCAGCGGTCCCGATCAGATCCTGACGGTTGCGGATAAGACCGCCGCCGGCATCCTGCGGCAGTTGCAGCAGGACTATCCATTGCGTGGCAAAGTTATCGCGCTCGACGGCGGCGACGCGATTCTCGATATGGGATCCAAGGATGGCGCGACCCTTGGCACCACCCTCAACGCGGTGGTCGAAGAGTCCATCAAAGTCCAAGGGGAGGTGGTTGCCCATCGCATGAAGCCGGTGGGCTCGATGGAGATAACCGAGGTTCACGACAAAGTTTCATTTGCGCACATTACCGGAAATCCCAAGGCGGTGGTGGTGGGCACCAAGGTCATCCAGATCGCCAAGCCACCAATGAAGACGGCTTCCGCAGCGGGCTATCCACTAGACGCGAGGCCGTGAAGGTCCTGCGAATCAATCCCTGAGGCGGAAAAGGTGAGGAACATGAGACGAGCATTTGCAATCCTGGTGCTGGCGGCTGCCGCCGCGCTCGCGCTTGAGCCATACGCCGTGGCGCAACAAGTGAAAGATTTGACTGGCCAGAACCTGACTACGGGAAAACTCATTGGCGTGCTCACACCCAAAGGTCCGCGCCCTCGCGGTATCGGGCTGACGCCGCCCAAATGCACCCATTATCATGCCGAAGCCTCGCGCGGGATCGAGCTCGCTCCCAAAGCGGATATCGCGGCGATAACCGTGGAGTTCAATGTTGACTCGGCCACGCTGACACCGCAGGACCAAAAGACGCTCGATACCTTGGGTCAGGCGCTGGAATCGGCGGAGCTAAAACCCTGCTGTTTCGAACTCCAAGGCTATACCGATTCGACCGGATCGAAATCCCTGAATCGAAAGCTCTCTCAGGCGCGCGCCGAGACCGTGGTTGATTACCTTTCCCAGCATGGGATTGAGCGCGACCGTATGATGCCTAAGGGCTTCGGTCCGTCTCATCCGATTGCGAGCAACGCCACCGCACAGGGACGGCAAAAGAATCGCCGTGTGCAAGTTGTCAATCTTGGCTACGGCACCGAGGAGCAATAGATTAAGCCGATATTCACTGAAGGTAATGTTCCGCAGCTTGGGGAAGGTTCGCGTATCCATTCATACCGTGGCTGATGGCCGCTGTTTGGTTTGGCGACTTTCAATCGCCGATCATCACCGTCATGCAGCCCAGCACGATAATGCCGCCGTGCGCGGTCTGATCGCCCATCCGCGCCGCGGGCAAGTCGCCAATCAAAACGGTGGCCGAGCCTCGTAAGATGATGTCCGGAGGGCCAACGCAGGTGGCTTGGTCCGTGATGCGCGCGGCGGGTAATCCGCCTATCAAAACCGTGATACATCCGGGCGGCAGAATCGGCCCGCCCACGTGCGGCACCGGCCCATCTGTCATCGGGCAGGTATGCATGTCTGTGACGCGAGCCGCTGGTGGCATGATTGGCTATCCTTGCACAATCAACGTGGCTGAATGACCCAATCGCTCGCCCGATGGGCGCATACGACGCCGTTGGGTCCCTGCGGTTTTCACCTCAATTAAGCTTGCCGCCTTTGCTGCCGTCATCAGCGGCGTCAGGTGTCCGCGGAGACTCGGGATTGGCGTCTGGTCCTTCGCCTGGCGCGCCGCCGCTGTTAATCATGACCATCGTGCCCTGGATTGCAACTCCTTCGGGTCCAATCGCGACGAAGTTGCTGCCCGCTTTCAGCGTGAGTGTCACGCCCGCCTCGATTACGACTGACATTCCAGCGTTCAGATGAATCAGCTCGCCTGAATTGACGGCGTAATTCATGCCGACCTTTTCGTCGCGATTGCCAGTGATATTCAGCGAATAATTGGCGCCGACCTGATGGCGGTACTCGCCGGTAATCGCCGCATGCTTGGCCCCCTTGACCTGTTCGAGTTGGTCACCCTGCACAATCATGCTGCGCTTGCCGCCGACGAATTCACGCAGATCATTATTGACCCGTTCGTCGAGATCGTGCTCGGCACGCAGGAAGATTTGTTCACTGCCCTTGGCGTCTTCAAAACGAAGCTCATTGTAATTATCGGCGCCGCCGGATTTGGAACTGCGCGATTTGATCGTGCTGCGCGTCTGAGAATCGGGCAAAGCATAGGGCGGCATCTGCTCGGCGTTATACATGCGGCCCGTGATAATCGGACGGTCCGGGTCGCCTTCGAGGAAATCAA
>JBOHWM010000578.1:0-3377 GCA_050736555.1 Binataceae bacterium (SeqCode) | reverse complement strand
GACCGAGGCACACACACCGATCAAACCGCCGCCCAATTTGACACTCACAATCACCGCCGTGACGATCAGAAGCAGGCGCACGCCATTTAAGTACAGGTCGAAAGAGGGATAGTCCTTGGCAAAATAGACTGAACCAATACCCAGCCGCAGGCCCATAAAGGCGAGACCGCAGCTCAGCACACGCATGGGCGAAGCGGCTGGCAACCATTGTGACCCGTAAATGCTGCCGAGGATCTCAGGAGCCGCGATCACCACGCATCCCGCCACCGGCAACACCATCCGGGCGACGTAATCGAGTACGGTTTTGTAGGCGGCGGCGAGTTCCTGGTTCTCATCCTGGATCCGCGCGAAGGCTGGAAATGCGACGCGGCCAACAACTTTATAAAGACGATCGGGAATGAAGCGCAGCAGATCCCAAGCGATGGAGTAGAAACCCAACGCCTCGCTCCCCAGTAATCGGCCGACCAGTAGAAAGTCAGCATTGCCGGCCGAGGCGATTAGTAAGCGGCCGCTGCATACGCTCATCGCAAAGCGCGACAAATCGCGCGCGGCCGACAGGCGCGGCACGCCTATTGGTACCTCCGGATCGGCAATCCAAATCGTGGAGGCGTGCAGCGCAAAGCGCACCGCCAATCCGCCCGCAAGACTCCATTCCGGATATCCATACCAGAGCAGGACAAAGGCGCCGGACAAAAATCCGATCTCACCGACTACATCCGCCAGCGCGATCGCGCCAAAACGTAAGGCTCGTCGCAAACGGGCATTGGCGCCGTTCGAGGTACCTTCGAGTATCAGCGGCAGACACATCAGGCGGATGCCGAAGGTGAGTCCGCTCATCTCCATCACGCGCGCGATGAGCGGCGCGAGGAGATAGAGTCCGCCGACGAAAATAAGGGTGATGAGGACGTTCAGCCACCAAGCCGTGACTTCGTGCTCGCGGCTGACTTCCTTGCGCTGAATCATCGCGTCAGGAACGCCGAACTGGCACAGCACGGTGGCGAAAACACTCACCACCAGCAGCACCTTGAGCAGGCCGAAATCCTCGGGCCTGAGTTCGCGCGCCAGCACGACCATGCCGCCCACGCGCAGCACCTGGACCGTCACTTCGGCCAGCACGTTGTCGCGCACGCTGCGCGCAAACGAGGCCCATAGCGAGCGCTTGAGTTCGGTGGCTTCGGCTGCTGATTCGCTCTGAATCGGCGCGGTCACATCCCCTCCCCGCGCAGAAGCGCCGGAACGGTCCGGGCCAGGATGCGCAGGTCGCCAGCCAGTGACCAATCCTCAAGGTACTGGACATCGAGCCGCACCATCTCATCGAACGAGACACGGTTGCGCCCGCTGACCTGCCATAGGCCGGTGATGCCGGGTGCCGCGTCGAGACGGCGGCGATGCCATTCCTTGTAGTGCTCAAGCTCGTACGGGAGTGCGGGGCGTGGACCGATAAGACTCATCTCGCCGCGTACCACGTTGATTAGCTGTGGTAACTCGTCGAGGCTGAAGCGACGCAGCACGCGTCCAACCATGGTGATGCGTTTATCGCGCACGAGCTTGAAGACGCGAGCTTTATGGCCCGCCCCATTGCCGTTGGTGCCATTGCGCGCGGCATGTTTGCGATTGGCGTCCAGCGCCGCTCCTTCACCGTTGCGGATCCACTGCCGCACGTACTCGCGGTGCACGCCGTCGTCGGCGGTATGCCGCATCGTGCGTAGCTTGAGCAACTCGAAAGAACGGCCATGGATGCCGATCCGTGATTGACGAAACAGGACTGGACGCCCATCGGTAAGCAATATCGCCAGGGCGGCCAGTCCCAACACCGGCGCCGCCATGACCAGCATCAGCGACGCCGCGATCAGGTCGAAGCCGCGCTTGACCAGCAGATTAAGCCCTTCGATATTCGATCCGCGCGGACCCATCAGTGGCACCGCGCCCAGCATGTCGACCTTGAGTCCGGTCGCGAGCGAACGCAGCATCCAAGGCACCATCCACCAACGAATCCGCAGCCTTTCGCAAATCCCGATGATTTCCTCCTGTTGCTCGCGGCTGGCATCGGGCGTGGCGATAGCGACTTCGAGCAGCGGATGGATGGCGGCCAATTGTGCCAGCGCCTGCGGCGAGCCGATTACCGGATAACCGCGATACTGGCGTCCGCACGCGGCACCATCGACAAAGCCGGCCGGTTCGTAGGGAGTCATCTCGTCGGCGATTTGATCGAATAGGTAATGAGCGACCGGGTTGAAGCCAATGATCGCCAACGGAATGGCGATTTTGGGATTCGCGTAGAAACTTCGAATGTAAGCGCGCACAAACATTCGCGCCACCATCACCGCCGGAATACTTAACACGTAGGCAAGCACCACGGTGATGCGCGAAACCGCGATATGGGCCAGAAAGCCCACGAACAGTGTGAGCAGCGCGGCAATCGAGCAGGCCTTGACGATCGCAAGGGTTTCCTTGAGGCCGCCCGCCCGCATCCGGTAAAGATCGCACGCACGAAAAACGATTACCCACAGCAGCGCGACGCCGATGACGCACAGCACGATAATCGCGCGGTCGGCTTCGAGCAGGCGATTCTCCATCGCATTCGCGGGATCGTGAAGGCAGAGGGCGCTGGCGAAGGCGGCGAACAGCGCCAAGCTGTCCGCCGCCGCGAAAAACGCCTTCTGCTTTTGAAGTTCGCCGGCAAACATAGGTTAGTCACCGCGTGGGGGGGGGGTTGACGCGGCTCCTTTTCCATAATGCTGGCCGGCGAACAAATCTCTTCCAGTCTTACGCGGCGCGCTGGGCTCGGCGTCTTGCAGCGCATGCCGCACCACCTCGGCCACACGGACCAACTCCGCGTCGCTTAAGTGGGGATGCATCGGTAACGACAGTACCGTATCCGCGATCGCTTCGCTGGCGGGGAAATCGCCATGCTTGTAACCCAATTCGCGGCAGGCGGGTTGCAGATGCAGCGGCAATGGATAGTGAATGCCGCAATCCACATTATTCGCCAGCAGTGAATTGCGAATCGTGTCGCGCTTTTGGCTGCGGATAACGAACAGGTGGTAACAAGATTCCACGTCCGGAAATTGCGCCATCACCTTGAGTTCACATCCGCGCAGCAACTTGCTGTACGTGGCGGCAATTTCACGGCGGCGGCTGTTCCACCGCTCCAGCCGTTTGAGCTTGGCACCCAGGACCGCCGCCTGAACCGTATCCAGCCGCGCGTTATAGCCAATATCGGAATGCGCATAGTGGGAAATGCGGCCGTGATCACGCAGCCGCAGCACACGATCGGCCAGTTCGTCGTCGTTAGTCGCGACCGCACCGGCCTCGCCCCACGCGCCCAGATTTTTACCTGGATAAAAACTGAAACATCCGGCTGCACCGATGCTCCC
>JBOHWM010000577.1:0-14025 GCA_050736555.1 Binataceae bacterium (SeqCode) | reverse complement strand
CCTGGAATCACCGACACCGGGATGACGCGAACGCTCGGCGATGCCGACGCTCTTCTGCGCGTTGCCTCGAGCGGCCCGTTGGAAAACCTCTTTCATCGCGTTTCACAACCGGAAGACGTGGCGGCGGCAATCCTGTTCCTGTGCCTGCCGGGCAGCCGGCAGATTACCGGACAGACGATTCATACCAGCGCCGGTGCGGTTGTCTGAGGAGGCGTAATTTCGATCGGATACCATGTCCGGCGCACGTCGACCAAGGCGCTCGACCAACGGCCCTGACAATCACCAGGCTCAGTATGCCATCGCGGTGGCCTATTTCTCCTCATACCATTGGATCGCGCCTCGCAGCCCACGCTCCTTTTGTACCTTACGGATCTCTTCATTCCCGGGCCCGAAATGAAAAATAGCGTCGAACTCGGCGCCCGCCTGGACGGCAACCCGGAAGCCGCGCAAGTCCATCGCGCGATTAATCGCGAGTTTTTCCAGCCGAAGCTTTTGTGCCGGAACCTTGGCGACCCGCCGCGCGTAGTCGTAGGTTTCCTTTTCAAGACTCGCGGCGGGAAACGCGCGGGTGGCAAAGCCCATCGCCTCGGCTTCTTTGCCGCTGATACGGCTGCCCGGAAGAAAGGCCAGATACTTGGTGCGATGCGGGCCCACCATCCAGTTCCAAAATGAACTGACGTAGCCCGCCCCGGCCGGAATCGACGGAAAGCCGATGCGTGCGTCCTCGGCGACAAAGATGATGTCGCTGCTGATGCAAAGTTGCGTCGCGCCCGCCAGGCAATAGCCGTGGACCATGGAGATTACGGGCTTGGGCAAATCCCGCAGCCGCAGCCAGTGTTCGATGTAGCGCTGCAAAAATCGCTGATCGTCGTCGAGCGTAAATGGTTTCGAACCACCCTCGCCCCAACCTCCGGTCAAGTCATAGCCGGTGGAGAAGGCGCGGCCCGCGCCGCGAATGATCAGCACTTTGATTTCGGGGTCTTTTTCGATCTGTGTGAGCGCCTCGCTGAACTCCGCAATCAGTGTGGGAGTCATAGCGTTCAATTTTTCAGGACGGTTCAAAGTCAGCGTGCCAATTCGATCTTGTTTTTCCAGCGTAATGTTCGTAAACGCCATCGTCGGTTTCCTTAATGCGTCCAACCGCTACCGGTATTTCGATTGCCAAATCGCTGAGAATTTTGGGAAATCAATCGCCCTTTTACTATCTCATCAACGAATCCCTACTTGAGAAATCGGCGTTTCACAAACGCTGAGCGAATGCATAAGCTCAGGCAATCCGACGCTAGACCATTTGGCCGCGAGCGGAGGGAGCGCAAACCCAGCGGTCAGGCTAAAACCGTGAGGTTACAGAATCATGATGGACTACAGCGCTTACGAATTTCTGAAGGTTGAAGTCGCGCAGCGGGTCGCAACCGTTACTATCGACCGGCCCGACCGCTTGAACGCGGTGAATGCCGCATTGCATCACGAGTTCGAACAAATCTGGCTCGACCTGGCCGCGGATCGCGACGTCAACGCGATTCTGCTGACGGGCGCGGGCAAAGCGTTCTCGGTCGGCGGCGATATCACCAGCCGTGACAAACCCACCAAGAGCAAAGGACGCGGCGGACGGCGCATCGTAATGGCGGATGGCCGGCGCGTTATAGAAAACCTGCTCGACGTCGAACAGCCGATCGTGGCCGCGATCAACGGTGACGCCTTGGGGTTCGCCGCCAATGTCGCCCTGCTTTGTGACGTTACAGTCGCTGCGGAAACGGCCAAGCTCGCCGATACCCATGTCGCCCTCGGCGCCGTCGCCGGAGACGGTGGGGCGGTGATTTGGCCGCTTCTGATCGGACCCAATCGCGCCAAAGAATTCCTCATGTTGGGCGATTCGATAACCGGCGCCGATGCGGCACGCATCGGCTTGGTGAATTACGCGGTCCCGACGGATCAGGTGCTGCCCAAGGCGCGCGAACTCGCGCAACGACTCGCCGACGGGTCGGCTTGGGCAATTCGATGGAGCAAACTCGCCGTCAATAAATGGCTCAAGCAACAGGCGAATCTGATCATGGACACGGGGCTTGCCTATGAGGCGCTGACCCTCACCACCCAAGACCACAAGGAAGCGGTGAAAGCGCTCACTGAAAAGCGCAAGCCCAATTTTGTCCGCGCCAGATGAAATTTCGCACGCGCCGTTCGAGCACTGAGGCGGCGCGCTGGAGAACCAGATTCTACGTATTTTCCGGCGGTGCGAAGACCGTCAACGCGAATAAACGATCAGCGCCAGTACGCACTGTATGAGGCGCGCCGGCTGGAATGGTCACGAAGTCGCCGGCCTTGATCTCGCACTCCTTGCCCGAAACCCGGCACGTCGCGCTGCCCTCGATCACGTAGATGAGCTGGTCGCCTTTGTGTGTATTCTCATGGTCATTGCGGAAGCCCGGCGGAATGGTAAAGACCATGGATTCAGATTGCGAGGTTTTCGCCAACATATGCTGGCTCATCTTTGCGCCGTCACCACGATGGGAAAAGACGTTCGGAACAGCCGCACCGGCGCCACTCTCCACGAGCTGGTCCATCTGCTGAGCGAAGAGTTCCTCCGAGATGACCCCGTTGCGATATGCCTTGAGCAATTGTTGCACTTCAAAGTCTTTGTTCGGCATTGGCGGTCTCCTCTGTGAACAGACCCTGTGAATCGGAGCCTGACACAATCTTCATCCTTGTACCACAGGCGCTTTCGCGCACGGATTCTTTCACCGTTTTCCATTTCAGGAGAAAAGCGCAAATATCGCGATTGGCTCTGATAAACACACCTCGCTGGGAGGTCCGTCAATGGCACGCGAATCACGTCGAATCATCACCGGGCGCAATGCCGCGGGAAAATCCGTCGTCGTAATTGATGGGGCAGCCACGCCGTTTGGCGCCTACTGGCTGACCGATAGGACGCCTGTGGATAACACCGGTTCCGACGACGCGGGGATGCGGGTACGAACGCTCGAACCACCACCGGGCGGTAGTATCTTTCGCTTCGCCGCTATTCCGCCCGAAGACCCGAATATGCCGGCCGCGGAGCGCGAACGTCAGACCGCAAAGATGTTTGAGCAAATGGACGCCGCTCATTGCCGCCCCGATACCAGCCGCCATCCCGGTATGCATAAGACCAGGACTATCGATTATGTCGTGCTACTTTCGGGAGAAGTAACTCTACTGCTTGACGAAGAGCAAGTCGATTTGAAGCCCTTCGACGTCGTGGTTCAGCGCGGCACAAATCACGCCTGGATCAACAAGGGTAAGGAACCAGCCTTAATTGCCGCGGTGCTGATCGACGCCAAAGACGTATAGCCTGAAAGCAAAAAGGCGCTTGGCCCGCTTGCATCTGAATCCTGCCGCTGTGGATAAGCAACAGGAACGTTCAGACGAAACGGGCCATGATGCGCTCGCCCAGGATGCGCATGTAGTGCAACTGCCGATCGAGCTTGCCGCCCTCCGCGTTCAGCCATAATTTGGTGGCGCCCGAAGCGGCGAGCTGCTCGATTCGGGCGATCCAATCATTGGGGTCGCCGGCGAGCGCAAAGCGCCGCATCGCGTAATCAGTCAATCCCAACTGTTCCATGCGCTTGGGATTTTCGCCCGAACTGACGACGTGATCGTACAGCACATAGCCTTCGACATACTCCCGAATGTTGATGCGCAGGGCGTCTGGAACGTTTTTGCCTTCGAGCGTCTGTCGCATCGAGTGATTCAAGATCGAAGATACCGAAGCCTTGGCATGGTCTATCGCCTTGGCCCTGTCCTCGTGCAGCGAGGTGCGCGTGGTGAACCAAATATCAACGTCCGACGGCTCGCGGCCAGCGGCCGATGCCCCCGCATGAATTCTCGCAACGGTATCCTTGATCACTTCGGGCAAGAGCCCGGTCCCGGCTATTACGGCGTCGCCGATACGGCCGCCCAGATGGAGCATCTTCGGACCCTCGGCGCAGATAGAAATGGGAATACGCGGACGCGCGGCGATGCCGCTCCAGCGTACCCGTTGCGCACGGCCTCGATACGTTGCCTCACCATGGGCCAACAGATTGCGGATACAAGTCACATAGTCTTCGATCCGCGCGCGCGACGCGATCTTGTAACCGATATTAAGCACCGCACTGTCGCCGCTGGCGATGTCCATGAACGCTCGGCCCTCGGTCAGGCCGTCAATTGACGCGAGGAACGAGGCCATCACCTGCGGTTCGCGGGTAAGCGGATTGGTCGGACGCAAACCGACGCACGCCTGACGTGAAGCTAAAGCAATCGCGGTCGCCCTGACAAAGGCATCGCCACCGATGAAGGCGGAGTCGTACGTGCCGATCGCTTCAGCACCATAGTCTTCCGCCATGCGCACCAGATCGGAGAATTGGTCAAGCTCGGCACGCCGCAGGAATGGCCCGGGAGGAACCAGATGAATTCCGAACGACACTTTCATGAGAACTTGGATTCCGTTTTCATGCTCCGCCGGCCGCCGCGCTCTGTTGATGGCCTGGCGTTTCCGCCAGGCTGACCGGCGTATTCAAATCAAACGGACTGTTAAGCCCAAACTCTTTGCTCGCCTCGCGCAGTCGCGGCAGCACTTCCCGCCCCAGCAGCCGAATACAGGTCATCGCGTCCTCATGGGTGACATTGCCGTCATTGCCCCACAACGCGAGGATCGACGGCCGCGTCTCTTCCATGATGATGCGCAGCTTTTGCACCACCTGGCCGGGCGTTCCCGCGATAATCAACATTCGCTGGAGCTGCTTCTCGAAGGGCGCGCCTGCCGCGGGATTCGGCCGACGCCCAACGTGAACTTCGGCCAACGCGCGCCGCGCCCATGGTCCGAGGTATCCCGACGGCGCCGCCCATACCGGATGTTGCAGGCCCGTGAACTCACCCTGCATCCACATGAATTGCCGGGCGTTCGCGAGCGCCCTTTCTTCACTTTCCTGCACATGACATCGAATCAGATAGCCGCGCTGTTCCGGCCCACCCTGGTAGCCGGCCTTATCCGCGGTTTCGTCGTACACCGCCCATATCTTCTTGCTATCCTCAATTGACGTGTTGAGTGCGATATAGGGATAGCGATGCTGAGCCGCCCAGATGATCGTCTCGCGGCTCGATACGCCCGGAATCCAGATGCGCGGATGCGGCTTTTGCAATGGCAGCACCCACGGATTGACGACACGCAACTGGTAGTGTCTGCCCTCCCATCGCCACGGACCAGGCGTCGTCCATGTCTTGATGATCAGGTCGTGCGCCTCCTCAAAGCGCTCGCGGTTGTAAGCTGGATTGGTGTTGGTCGCGAGTGACTCGACTCCGCCGCCACGCACGAAACCTGAGACCAACCGCCCCTTCGAGATCATATCGATCATCGCCAACTCTTCCGCGAGCCGCACGGGGTTCTCGGCGATCGGCAGCGGATTCCCCAGCAACACGATCTTCACGCGCCTGGTCACGGCGGCGAGAATCGAGGCCATGATATTGCATTTGGCCTGCATGCAGAACGGCGCGTTATGATGCTCGTTAAGCATGATACCGTCGAAACCCGATTCCTCCGCGAGTTGGTATTCGACGATGCGATCCTCGTAGAGCTGGCTGCCCGCCACCGGGTCAAAATACTTGTTGGGAAAGACCAGCGCGGTGTATCCGAATTTCCTGCCTTCGTCCGCCGGATAGGCCGACATTGGCTGTTCAGTGAAATACATCAAATGCATAGCGGATTTCCTCCATTCATTTCACACTCGTTGGGACGCCGCCGCGTTTCGAATCCGGACCGCGATATGTCACGATGTTCCTTACATAACTCAAGCGCTTTGCCCGATGAGCCTCGCGCCTAGCGGCCGGCGAAATCCCTTATCAGCCTGGCGAGTTCATTTGGCTTCTCGACTTCGGTGAAATGACCCGCTCCCGCAATCGTTTCCAGGCGCGATCCGGAAATCGCGTCGCGGTACTGTTCGCCGCATACCGGCGGCACGATTTGGTTCTCCGCGCCCCACACAATCAATGTTGGCGTGCGCATACCGCGAACCAGGTACGGCATTGCCTGATCGTACATATAGGGCTTATACGCGATTCGGCTCGTCATCTCGCGATTGATTTCCCATTGCTCGAGCTGATCGAGCGGTGGCTCCGCGGCGTACAGCTCCACGTACTTGTCCGGGTTGCTAAAGCCGCTACGCGTATAATCGATGGTATTGATAAGGAATTGGTCGAGTATCTCACCTTGCTTCGGCAACATCCCCATCGCGTTGACCAGCACCATTTTATTGAACGCATGCCGGCACATCATCGCGATCTCGGCCGCAATCCACCCGCCGAACCCAAGCCCCACTGCGATCACGCCATCAATCTTCAGATCGGCGAGGAGCCATTGATAAACCAGCGCCATATCGCGCACGGTGCGCATCCAGTCGGGGCGCTCGGATTTGCCGTAGCCCGGATGCGACGGGACGTGAACGGTGAAATCGCGGGCCAGATTCTCGTATAGCGGCAGCCACCCGGGATTGCCGATATCGTGATGGAGAATGAGCAGAGGGTGGCCGCTTCCGCCCTTAAGCAGTTGGACCTTGCCGCCCGCAACCTCGACGAAACTCTCGCTCGGTGTCACGCACGCACCTCCTTCCGGCTGACGTTGCGCGCAAAGACCTAACTTGCCTCCGTGTCGCGGAATTTGTAAAGCGACCGCCTTCCTCACGCCAACGTCACCACAGCTCTCATCGTACCGCTGTCGATCATAGTCGAACTTAAAGGTCCTTGGGCACTACGACCGGAACAGGAGATCCGCGACAAGCCTTGCCCGATGGGGACGGGAGGTGCGATACACTTATAATCAAAGTTAGTAAAAGCCCTAGGGCTTTCATCAGATTCAGGAGGATTTGGCGATGGCAGACCTGCGGGTGATTTCCGCCGACTCACATATGATGGAGCCGGCTGATCTGTGGGAAACGCGTCTCGACAATAAATTTCGCGACCGTGCGCCCAAAGTAGTCAAGAGCGAACGCGGCAAGGGTTACATGTTTGTCGCACCAGGGGTGCGGCCGTTCCCAGTCGCCGGCGGCTTCGGCATCGGCAAGAGCGGCGACGAGCTCAAGGAGCATCTGCAAAAGGGCTACGAGGCGGCGCGTCCCAGCGGCTGGGATCCGGCGGAGCGGCTCAAGGATCAGGACATCGACGGCGTGCAGGCGGAGGTCATTTACACTACGTTGGGAATGCCGCTGTTCGGGCTTGACGACGATGAACTGCGCCGGGCGTGCTTCAGCGTGTACAACGACTGGGTAGCGGAATTCCGCGCATACAGCCCCAAACGGTTGCATCCGGTAGCGCTGCTCTCGCTCGACGATATACCGCTGGCGGTGCGCGAATTGGAACGGTGCGCGAAGATCGGACTCAAGGGGGCGATGATCTGGGGAGTGCCGCCGGAGGACAAGCCCTACTACAGTGAACTGTACGATCCGTTCTGGGCGGCGGCACAGGAATTGAAGATGCCGCTCTCGCTGCATGTGATAACACAGCGCGACCAGAAAGGACGCAACAAGGATAAGAGCCGTGAGAAGGCCGAGGAGAGCGGGCCAATCTCACTCGGTGGATTAAAGATGCTGATCGGGACCATGCAGCCGATCTATCAGGTGCAGCGCACGCTCTCGAGCTTCATTTTCGGCAAGGTGCTCGAGCGCTTTCCAAACCTGAGAATCGTGTCAGCGGAGAACGACACCGGCTGGATCGCACATTTCATGTACCGTAGCGATCATATGTATGGAAAGTTCGGGACTATGCGGGAGGAAACAAAGCTTAAGATGAAGCCGTCCGACTACGTGCGGCGCAACGTCTGGGCGACCTTCCAGGACGACGCAATCGGGCCGATGACATATAAGTTCTTTGGTGAAGACAATTATATGTGGGCGTCCGATTTCCCGCATACAGACTCCACCTGGCCTCATTCACTGAAGGTGATTAAGCAGGATTTCGAGGGCGTGCCGGACGACGTGACGCGGAAGATAGTTTACGAGAACGCGGCTTCGCTGTATCAAATCGAATTGAATTAGCCAGGTGAGAAGCTATGGCAGGCTTCAATAGCGATTTCCAACGGAGCGTTTTAATTGGATAGTTTGAAGCCTGGCACTGTCTCACGCCTACCGGACCGTGACGCCCGCACGCCGCTTACGCTGCGTGCGGGTGTTTCAGTGCCGCGCACTGAGGAGAATGCCGTCGTGCTCCAGTTGAGCGATCTGGTCGTTCGAGTATCCGAGCCAGCCCGAAAGAATCTGACGATTGTGCTCGCCGAGGAACGGCGCCTCGAGCTCCAAGGAATCGGGAAACGCCGAAAAGCGAAACGGCACGCCGGGAATCTGGAAGTCGCCGAGAATCCGATCATGCACCGTACGTACGGTTTTGCGCTCGCGCAAATGCGGATGTTCCATAGCCTGCTCGACGGTTAGTACCGGCGCATGCGGGATGTGAGCTTCGCGTAAAATCGCCACCGCATCGTCGATCGATGGCAACGTCGATAACCATTCATCGATAATCGCGTTCACCATCTTGCGGTTGGCAACGCGCGCCAGGTTGTCGGCACAGCGGGCATCATCGATTAGATCCGGCCGCCCCATCACCCGGCACAAGCTCGCCCAATGGTTGTCCTGAAACGCGAAAATCCACAGTGATCCGCCCCCGGCCTTGAAGATACCGGCGGGTGACAGCACGCCAATTTGATTGCCCATCCGTTGCACTCGCGCTGTGCCGCCGCTGGCACTGTACATCGACACCGCCAGATCATGGTAATGGAAGTACGAATCCAGCAGCGAAATATCGAGATGCTGTCCCTGGCCGGTGCGTTCGCGATGCAACAGAGCGGTTACCACCGCGGCATAGGCGTGCACACCGGTCGAGACGTCGCCAATCGCCAGCGCGGGCGGGTAATAATCGCCGCCCTCCTCGCCGCTCAGCGAAGTGACACCGGCATACGCCTGCCCGATAAAATCGTAGCCGGGCTCTTTCGACAGCGGACCGGTCTGACCGAAAGTCGAGACCGAACACATGATAATTCGCGGGTTCAATTTGCAAACATTTTGGTAATCGAAGCCCATCCGCTCGATAACTCCGGGCGCGTAGTTCTGCACCAGCACATCGACCTTGGGAATGAGCTCGCGGACAATCGCTTTGGCGGCAAGCTCTTTCATATTGAGGCAAAGGCTCATCTTGCCGCGGTTCTGCTGGACGTAATAGGCGCTGCGCTCGTCCTTAACATATGGAAAGGTGCGGCAGAGATCGCCGGTCGGGGCCAGCTCGATTTTGATTACTTCAGCGCCCATCTCAACCATCAGTTTGGTGACGGTGGGGCCGGCGACGAACTGGGTAAAGTCCAAAACCTTGTAGCCGTCGAGCAGATGTCTGGGCGCGGTCGTCATAGTACCATTCTCCTTGCCGCGAGCCGGTCGGACACACGGCTCGTTTGCAACCGAATTGGACCTTAACTCTATCGGGAGGTTTGCGGCAAATCGCGTTTGCTTGCCGCCGCCGCACCGAGTGATCTACAGCTTTGATATCGACGAAAATTCGGGTCATCAAGCGTTCTTTGTCACGGACGTCTTTGGATCGCGACTCGTTGCGGTGTCTGAGGAGAGAAACTCCACGTGAAAATAAAATCGATGGGCCGAACGGGCCTGAAGGTCACGGAAATTTGTCTCGGAACCATGACCTTCGGGATGCAATGCGACGAGCGCGCAAGCTTCGCGATCATGGACACGGCGGTTGAACGCGGCGTCGATTTTTTCGATACCGCTGACGGCTATCCGATGGGCGGTACGCTCGAAACCGTCGGCGCCACCGAGACCATCGTAGGCAAATGGCTCAAAGGGAAGCGCGACAAAATCGTGCTGGCAACCAAATGCTGGGTGCCAATGGGCCGCGGCGCCAATGACCGCGGGCTTTCGCGCAAGCATATCTTCGACGCGGTCGAGGCGAGTTTGCGCCGCCTTCAAACCGATTACATCGATCTCTACCAGGCGCATGCGCCGGACCCCGAGACGCCGCTGGACGAGACCATGCGCGCCTTCGATGATCTTGTCAGACAGGGCAAGGTGCGTTATCTAGGCTGTTCGAATTTCAAGGCATGGCTCCTGGCCAAGGCGCTCTGGATTTCCGACAAGCATGACTATGCGCGATTCGACTGCGTTCAGCCTCGCTACAATCTGCTGTTTCGTGAGATTGAAAACGAACTTCTGCCGCTCTGCCGCGACCAGGGTATCGGCGTCATCGCCTACAATCCGCTCGCGGGCGGGTTTTTGACCGGCAAGTACCGGGCTGACAGCGCGCCGGAGCGCGAAACACGCTTCGGCTTTCTTTCCGGCTCGGCACATTCTATCTATCACAAGCGCTATTGGCAGGACGCACAGTTCGAGGCGGTCGAGAAGTTGCACAAGTTTTTTTCGCCGCGTGGTAAGTCGCTGACGCAAGTGGCAATCGCATGGGTGCTTGCACAACCCACTATTACCTGCGCGATCGTTGGTGCGACCTCGGCCGCGCAACTCGAACAATCATTGCCGGCCACTGAATTAACTCTGGACAGCCAAGAAATGGAGATATGTAACCAAGTCTGGTTCGAGTTGCCCCGGCTGAGCGATCCCACGGTAGCGACCCGATAATCAATGACAAAATTAGGCTTGTCACGGGACATCACGATCGTTAGCGCTTCGGAACTCACTGGCTTTTGTCCCGCGCTCCTTTGCGGGCGAGAAAAAGAGGGGCTGCGAGGGTGTGCTTTCGCACCAGCTTATAAAAGTGGTCACTCGTTGAACGGTTCGATCAGCTCCAGAAAGGTTCCGTCAGGGTCCTTGAAGCAGAAGAATTTGGCCCCAGCTTTATTGGCAAACCGGATCGTCGCGGGTTCCGACACCATCTCCACACCGTTATTCTTCAGCCGCGCGTATTCTTCTTCCAGATTTTTGGTGAAAAGCGCGATGCGCGCCATGCCGGCGTGATAAAGGTTGGGATATGGAACTCCCTCCGTGGCCGGTTGCTTCCATTCAATAAGGTCGATTCGGGTCGCATGCGGATCGTCGCTCAGGGCGAGCAGCGCAGCTCGCGCGCGGCTGTTTGGGATATTCAGGCCCTGGTCATTTGCCCTGTTGGGTCCTTCGCCAATATCCAATACTACCTTGAATCCCACCATTTTGTAGAATTCGAGCGACCGCTCGAAATTTCTCACGTTTATATTCACGTGGAAAACTGATTTAATCATCTTAAAGTCCTCGCAATCGATTAGAGCGATGTGCCTAAACTCACAATGAGGCTTTTGATTACTAACTTGGCCCGAGCTCCGTACGCATGTACCTATTGCGCCATGTAACCGCCGTCCACAGGCATCGGCAAGCCGGTGACGTACGATGCGCGTTCGGAGCATAACCACGCCACGGTCTCGCCGACCTCTTCGGGTTGTCCGAGACGCTTCATCGGCTCCGCGCGCGCGTATCTCTGCTCGATGTCGGGCCGCTTTTCAAACGCGCTCATCAGCATCGGAGTGTATATCGGAGCCGGGCATACCGCGTTTATCCTGATGCCATTGCGGCCATATTCGAGCGCCGCGGCTTTAGTCAGTCCGGCCACTCCATGCTTGGCCGCGGTATAGGCCGGCACTCGTATCGCACCCGTCAATCCCATAATTGAAGACGTATTCACGATCGCTCCATGACCTTGTTTGAGCATCTGGGTGATCTCCGCCTTCATGCAAAGCCACACCCCGGTCAAGTTGATCGCGATCACGCGATTCCACTCCTCTTCACTATATTCATGCATCAGCTTGCCGGCCCCACCGATCCCCGCGTTGTTGAAGGCGCAATCGAGTTGGCCGAAAGTGTCCACCGCCTTCGCCACGGCGGCTTCCACATCCTTGGATTTGGAAACATCGGTTTTGACGAAAACCGCCTCCGCGCCGTCGTCCTTCACCATGCGCAACGTCTCCTGTCCGCCCGCTTCGACAACGTCGGCAAGCACGAGACGGGCGCCCTCACGCGCAAAGATGCGGGAAGTCGCACGGCCGATACCCGAGCCCGCGCCAGTGATCAACGCGACTTTTGCTTCCAATATTCCTGCCATGTCGCTTTCTCCTCTTGGTGAATGTCGTGGTCCTCAATATCGCCCGCGAGAAGAAAAATCCAATGACGATGTGCCCTTATTGCCTACCAGCAATAGCAATCCGCCGTTGACGTCGATAATGCGGCGGCCTTAAGCTCGTCACAAATCCACGACGGGAGGGCTAGTCATGACCAACGGCGAACTCGAGAAAGTGGTCACACAGTTGAGAGACATCGAGGCGATCAAGCAACTGAAGGCTCTCTATTGCGAAATCTGCGACGATAACCACAACCCGGATCGGATCACCGGAATTTTCGCCGAGGACGGCATTTGGGAGGGTGGCGATTTCGGCAAAGCTCAAGGTCACGCGGCGATCCGAAATCTATTCGTGGGCTTTCAGAAGCTCATCAGTTTCTCGCAGCATAATGTCTTCAATCCGCGCATTGAAGTCGACGGCGACCGCGGCAAAGGTTCATGGTACCTGCTTGGCCCGTTCACTTTTCGCGAGGACAACAAGGCTCGCTGGATCGCCTGCCGCTACGACGACGATTACGTGAAGGTGGACGGAGTATGGAAGTACCAACACCTGCGCGCGGATATCCGTATGGTCGCGCTGTACGAGCAAGGTTGGGCGGGCCAGGTTTAATCGGCGTGACGTGTAGAGAGCTAAATTGTAGGTTTCGTGCCGACGGGGATGTATTCATGCGGATCGTGTAGTCTAACTGGCTCACTCGCCGGTCCGCGGCGCCAAACTTGGAAAATTTCTTGGGGTGAGCTAAGCAGTCGTAAATCTTTGCATGAGCGACAGGAGCGGAACGTGGCCAACGACAAAAGGGAATTGCCGGAAATCCTGAAGAATGCCCCTAAAAATTGGGGACGCTGGGGCGCCAATGACGAGATCGGCACACTTAACTTTCTCACCAGCGAAGAAGTTCTGCGCGGAGCACGAGCCATCAAACAAGGCAAAGTCTTCATGCTGGGAGTTCCGGTCGCCCGGCCGCAAGGTGATCCGCTCCATCCCGTGAGGTCGCAGCCAATTCGCACGCAGACCATGGACGAGGGCTTTTATATCAGCGGGCGGGCCAAACCGTTCCCCGGTGGAATGAAATATTCTGACGATGTCATCGGCATGTTCCCGCAAGGCACCACTCAGTACGACGCCTTGGGCCACGCATGGTATGGCGACAAGCTGTATAACGGCTATGACCCGAAGACGACGATCGGCGGTCTGCAGAAGTGCTCGATCCAGCCTATCGCCGAGCATGGTGTGATTGGCCGCGGCGTACTTATCGATGCGGCCCGATACAAAAGCAAAAAGCATCTCGACCGCGCCGAGGGAGTTACCCTTGACGATTTGCTCGGCGCGGCCAAAAAGCAAGGCACGCAGATCGAAAAGCACGATATTGTCGTCCTCCATACCGGCTGGTTGAACCGCTATTACGAAGAGGGCGCGCAAGCATTTTTCCCCGATGGCCAATACGACGAACCCGGATTGCAATACAGCGAAGAACTGGTGCACTGGTTTCATGAGATGGAAATAGCCTCCATCAGCGCCGACACGATCGGATGCGAGCAGGCGCGACATCCGGAGATCGCGGCTGCCGGGCTGTTGCATTCGGCGCTGCTGTGCAATCTGGGTGTTATCTTCAATGAGATCGTATGGCTGAAAGACCTGGCCGATGATTGCGCAAAAGATGGGCAATATACGTTTTTGTTTGCCGGTGCGCCGTTGAAGCTGGTCTATGGATGCGGCTCAGCGGTAAATCCCATCGCGATCAAATAATCTTTTTTGTTATTCCGAGCGCGCTGGCGGAGCCCTAGGAGGAATTCCGGAAAGTCGGGAACAGAATCCGGGATTCCTCACTTCGCTCGGAACGTGTGAAGAAATTGGCCTGGCTAATTCGTCATTTCGAGCAGGTGCCGCCGAAGTCAAGAAATCGGAGTTTACCCTGAGCAAAGTCGAAG
>JBOHWM010000576.1:0-9339 GCA_050736555.1 Binataceae bacterium (SeqCode) | reverse complement strand
GGATAGAGACAGACAGACAGACAGACAGACAGACAGACAGACAGACGCAAGTACCAGGCCTTGGTCCGGCTCATCGCACGAGCAACAGACATGCGGACAGTTGTCAGCACGATCATCCCGCGTTGCGCCGTCAATCACAAAGCGGCAATCCTTCAATCCAAGGATGGATGCTAGCCTTGCGACTGATTACAAACACGACCAATCAACGCACGCTAATCGCGACGGCGATTCCGGCACTGGCACTTGGCCACAAGGCTGCGATGCTCGGACTTCTCAGTGGCTAGCCCCAATTCGAAAAACGGCAAGAGCAACAGACGAGCGGACGGTTATCGCGTCATTTACTCCGAGGTCAGGCATGAGTGATCGCGCCCCTTTGTTACGTATTAGGAACGCGGAACTTTCCGCGATTCTGGTAGCTAACCTCAACAGCATGGCGCTCGATTTCGTAGCCCGTACCGCAGTGGGAGGGACAGACCTCAGCTATTTCATCATCAAGCAACTTCCCGTCCTTTCGCCAGAAGCATTCGAGCGCGCCGATGCGACAGGCAGTACCCCATCAGACTTCATCATCCTGCGGACTATAGAGTTGACCTTCACCGCCTGGGACTTGGCGCCGTTCGCACGCGATCTAGGTTACGAGGGGCCGCCGTTTCGCTGGGACGAGGAGCGACGTTTTCTCATCCGATGCGAACTCGACGCCGCCTTTTTCCATCTCTACGGCATCTCGCGCGAAGACGCCGACTACATCATGGAGACCTTCCCGATCGTCAAGCGCAAGGACGAAGCGCGTTTCGGCGAGTACCGCACCAAGCGCGTCATCCTCGAAATCTACGATGAGATGGAACAGGCCCAACGTACCGGCCGTCCCTACCAGACCCGCCTCGACCCTCCCCCCGGCGACCCCCGCGCCGCCCATCAAGCGGGCCGCATCATATGCGCCACTGCGATGCCCGGTGGCGGCGCCGGTGACCTGTAATGCCTGGCTTTACGGCTGTCACTGATGATGTTACAGTTGGGAGGTGATACGGAGCTTCCGCCACAAGCGGCTTCAGACCCTGTATGAGACCGGGGCGAGCGCCAAAGTGGTGGCAGACCTTCGCAAGTGGACACTGCGCCGGCTGGATGCGCTCGAACGTGCGGCGGCACCGGGTGACCTGAACATGCCTGGGTTCGATTTTCATCCGCGCAAGGGTAAACCGCGGCGCTACAGCGTCCATGTCAATGGTCCGTGGTGTATCACGTTCGAGTGGCGCGTGGGCGGCGCGTGGGCGGGTGACGTTGAGCAATATCAGTGAGGTGCGGACATGGACCGCAAGGTTAAAGCGAATGAGCGCCTGATGAGGGCGCCAACGCATCCGGGCGCGATTCTGCGCGAGGACGTACTTCCGGAGCTGGGTCTTTCCGTCAGCGCGGCGGCGCGCCAGCTGGGCGTCACGCGCCAGACGCTTCATCGGATTATGGCCGAGAAAACGTCAATCACTCCGGAAATGGCGGCGCGGTTGGGCCGCTTCTGCGGCAGCGGCGCGGGACTGTGGCTGCGTATGCAACAGGCCTGCGATCTTTGGCATGCGGAGCGGAAACTCCGTCTCGCGCTGGAAAAAATCCCGGTCCATCGGACCACTCACGCCGCCTGAACTGGCGGAGGGTTGAAAGGGGGGCGATGCCGTTTGACGTATTCGCGTTGCGGGACGAGGTCGTAAGCGAGTATCAGAGCTACGTCAAGAGCTTCATCAATATCGTCGACGCGAAGCTCCTGAAATACGTCACCGGCAAGCTCGACGAAGGGCGGCTGTGGCCCGATCCCGTCCTGCAACTGAATCCCGCCTTCGAACGTGCCTCCGACCTGAAGACACTCGCGCGCGAGGGCGTAATCCTTCCAGAAACCGCACGGTTCTTCGGCGAAAACCTGGTGCTTTACCGTCATCAGGAAGAGGCGCTGCGGATCGCCGGGCAGCGTCAGCATTATGTCGTCTCCACCGGCACCGGTTCGGGCAAAAGCCTGACCTACCTGCTACCGATTGTCGATGACATTTTCCGCAACGATCCCAAGAACCAGTCGGTGAGAGCGCTCATCGTCTATCCGATGAACGCGCTGATCAATAGCCAGAAGAAAGCGCTGCAAGCATTCGCGGAGCGATGGGGCAAGGACTGCCCGATTAAATTCGACCGCTACACCGGTCAGGATAAGCAGGAAGAGAAACAAAAAGTCCGTCAGAACCCGCCGCACATCCTGCTGACCAACTACGTGATGCTTGAGTACATGCTCCTGCGTCCGTGGGATCGCGACATGCTGCAGAAGGCGACCGGCAAGTTGCGCTTTCTGGTGGCGGACGAAGTGCATGTTTATCGCGGGCGGCAGGGCGCGGACGTGGCGATGCTGCCGCGGCGTCTGAGGCAAACCTCGGGACGCGAAGACCTGGTCTGCGCCGGCACTTCCGCGACGATTTCGACTTCGGGTAACCGCGCTCAGCGCCGGACGGAAATCGCCGAAACCGGCAGCCGGCTCTTTGGCGTCACGGTGGATCCGCAAAACATCGTCGATGAGTCGCTCCGCCGAGTGACAACGGTCGAGCCACCCGCCGACGCCGTATCCGCGCGCGCGGCGGTCGAAGCGTCGCGGCCGGGCGCTGACCCTGAACGGTTGAAAACACATCCGCTGGCGGCGTGGGTCGAAACCACTTTCGGCGTCGCCAGCGAAGATGGCCGCCTGGTCCGGCGCGAGCCGGTCACCTATCGCGAGGGCCTGAAAAAACTGGCTGAACTCAGCGCGGCCCCGGAAGCGGCGGCGGATGCGGCGCTCAAGGCGGTTCTCGACGACGGCAACGCCGCGCGGTTCTCGCCGGAGGAACCCTTCTTCGCCTTCCGGCTCCATCAGTTTTTATCCTCGGGCAGCAGCGTCTTCGCCACGATTGAAGCCAGCGACAAGCGCGAATTCAGCATCGACGGCAAGTACGCGCTGCCCGGCGAGATCAACCGTACTCTGTTCCCGCTTTCTTTCTGCCGCGAATGTGGTCAGGAGTATTACCTTGTCGCGCTCAAGTCCGATAAAGACGGCGAAGCGCTGGCGCCGCGCGCGCCCGAACTCAATGCGCCCGATGACGAGGATTTAGGCGAATTCGGCTATGTCACCCTCGACGCGCCAGGGCTGTGGAATGATGACGACGAAGATCTTCCCTATACCTGGTTCGCGCAGCGCAAAAGCGGCAGGACGCTCAAGCGGGAATATAAGGCCAATCGTCCACGCGGTTTTTTCGTCGCGCCTGACGGCGCAATAAACGAAATCGTCAAAGACGGCTGTGTCGCCATATGGTATCAGCCCAGACCTTTCCTCATCTGTCTCCAATGCGGCGCGGCGTACGATAAGCGCGAAGGCGAGTTCGCCAAGCTTGCCACGCTCGGGCAAACCGGCCGCTCGACGGCGACGACGGTGCTCACCGGCGCGATCATCGCCGGCCTTGGGACAGACTCTGGCATTCAGACTGACGCGCGCAAAGCGCTCAGCTTCACCGACAACCGGCAGGACGCTTCACTACAGGCCGGGCATATCAATGACTTCAGCCAGATCATGCTGGTGCGCAGTGCGATATACGGCGCCGTTCAAGAACATGGCCGGCTCGGGCTGGAAGAGTTAGGCGCCAAAGCGTTCGACGCGTTATCGCCGAGATCCGAAGATTTCATGCGGGAACCGGCGGCCGAAGGGCAACCGGGATGGCGCCAGGCGCGCGACGCGCTAATCCAAGTGCTCGAATATCGCGCGGTTGCGGATCTGGCGCGGGCCTGGCGCGTAATCCAGCCCGATCTGGAACAATGCGGCCTGGTCAGCATCGAATACGAAGGCCTGGCCGAACTGGCGGGCGATGCGAATTGGAATGACGTGCCGGCCATGGCCGCAGCTTCGGAAGCGGCGCGCGAGTTCGCCCTGCGTGCGGTGCTCAACTATCTGCGCCGTAACCTTATCGTCAACACTGCAATCCTCGGCGACGATCATCGCAAAAAGATCGAACGAAACAGTCAGCAATGGCTGCGCGAACCATGGGCGCTCGAAGAAGCGGACCTTTTCAAAGGCGACGCACTCGCATATTTGCCAGGAGTTGAGCCCGAAATTAATGAGCGCGCCGGCATCAGGCTGGGCGCGCGGTCGGCAGTCGGGGCGTTTCTGCGTCGGCTAAGCGATCGGGCCTGCCCTACGATCTCAAGCATGACGAGGCGGAAGAACTGATTGGCGCGATAATCCGCGTCTTGCGCGGCAATATGCTGACGACGGTGAGCCGCAAAGGGGAAGAGCGCGCGGTTCAGATCAGCGGCGGTGCGCTGCGATGGGCGCGTGGCAAAGGCAAGGCGCCGGGCCCCGACCCCGTCCGCGCACGTCACCTATATCTAATCGATCCGGAAATCGCGAAACGGGCGCCTAATCAATATTACAGCAATCTCTATCGCGAACGCGCCGCCAAATTGGCGAGCCTGCACGCGCAGCCTCATACGGGAGCGGTTGCCGCGAACAAGCGCGAACAACGTGAAGAGGATTTCCGCGCGGGGAAACTTCCGATCCTGTGTTGCTCGCCGACGATGGAACTCGGCATCGACATCCGCGACCTTTACGCCGTCCATTTGAGAAACATTCCGCCCACGCCCGCGAATTACGCCCAGCGGAGTGGACGCGCCGGACGCGGCGGCCAGCCCGCGTTGATCGTCGCTTTCGCGTCGCACGGCAACGCGCATGATCAGTATTTCTCCTCCGCCAGTTCGAAGATGATCCATGGAGCGGTGGCCCGGCCGCGCTTCGATCTGGGAAACCAGGAACTCATCGAAGCGCATTTACACTCCGTATGGATGCAGCATATTGGTATCGGGCTAAATGATTCGGTGGCCGATGTGCTCGATACCGAACGCGCGGCGGATAAGTATCCGATTCGCGACGATATCAAGGCACAATTCGAACTGAACGCCGACAAAAAGAACGAAATTCTCGCCGCATTCGAGGGGATTACGAAATCTGTAGGGGATCCGGTGCTGAACGCCGTCTGGTTCAGCGGGGAATGGCTGAGGGAGACCTTCGAGAATGCGGCGCTTGTCTTCGACAGCAGATTCGAAGACTGGCGGTCGCTTTATGGCGCGGCGATGGCGCAACGCGATGCGGCGCTGCGCAAACGCGATATCGCAAGGACCCGCAAAGACACTGAGCAGGCAGATCAGGAATTGCGGGAGGCCCTGCGCGATCTCGATTTGCTGCGCAATCGAAGCGATCGTTACGAAGAGGGAGATTTTTATCCATACCGTTATCTCGGCAGTCAGGCCTTCATACCCGGGTACAATTTCCCGCGGCTACCGGTGCGCGTGCTTATGCGCGTCGGTGATGAAACCGAAATAATTGATCGGCCGCGATTCCTCGGCTTAGCCGAATTTGGGCCAAATAACATCATTTATCACGAAGGCAAGCGGCATCAGGTAACGGGCCTGGTCCTGGGCTCGGGAGGACTTGAGGCTCGTATTGTCAGCGCGAAATTGTGCAAGCATTGCGGCTATGTCCATCGTGAAGCCGACTTGACGAATTCGCACTGCGCCTACTGCAAAATAGAACTTGCCGGAAATTCGGAGGTGGCGACCAAGTTGTTTGCGATGGCCGTAGTGCGCGCTGCCGGCCGTCAACGGATTTCTTCAGAAGAAGAGGAGCGGCGCCGTGAAGGCTACGAAATCGATACGCATTTTAGAGGCCTCGAACCGCGCTTAGCTTCGCTGGTGGATGATCTTGGCGAGAGCAAAGGGGTGGCCGCCTATCTGATGGGAGCGGAACTGTGGCGGATCAATCATGGATGGAAGCGGGGGCGCACCACGAATGGGGCGACAGTGAAGCACGGCGGTTTTGCAATCGATGCCAAGACGGGAAAATGGCTCGGGAACAATCAGGATAATGATGCGCGCGCGGCTGGAGCCTCACTTGTTACTGAGGTCAAGTCTTACGTTTCCGATCGCCGCAACGTTCTTTTTATTCGACCTACTGGTGAGGATACGAAGGACGAGAGCTTCCTGATTACTCTCGCCTATGCCCTTCAGCGCGCAATCCAAATCGTGTACGAAGTCGAAGAGCAGGAAATCGCCGCGGAGCTTATCGGCGACGGCGATCATCGCCGCATCATCTTTTGGGAAGCCGCGGAGGGTGGTGTCGGTATCTGGGAGCGGCTGGTCAACGAGCCAAACTCGCTTGCGGAAGTGGCCCGCAAGGCGCTCGAGTTATGCCATTTTAACGCCGATACCGGCGATGATCTCTCTGAATGGAAAGATAGATGCGGACCCGCTTGTTACGAATGCCTGCTGAGCTACTCAAATCAGCTTGAGCATCGGCGTATAGACCGGCGGAAGATTCGTGGTTTTCTGCTGGAGCTCACCAAATCGCGGCTCGTTGAAACCAAAGGCGGGCGCACACGCGATGAGCAATACAAATGGTTGGCGGAGAGCGTAGATCCGGCATCCACGTTCGAGCGCGAATTCCTCTCTCGTCTTTATAAGGATGGCCATCGACTTCCCGATTTTGCGCAGTATCAGCCTACGTCCGAAGTGCACGTCCAAGCCGATTTCTATTATGAGCGTGACGGCGTACCGGGCATCTGTGTGTTCGTCGACGGACCTCATCACGATTCGCCAACTCAGGCTGCTCACGATGAGCAGGTACGAAATGAGCTTGCCAACCTTGGATTCAGAGTTATCGCAGTCCGTCATGATCATGACCTGTCGGAGCAGATCACTCAGCGCGCCGACATTTTCGGCTCAACGTAATTCCACGCCGGCGGCAAACTGTCGAACGCAAACATTGCTTTTTTCTTCGCTACCGTCTTCGCCGCGGCTTAGCCCGCCTTAAAGGCCTTAAAGCAGAACCACCGTTCGGCTGCGCTTCCGTCTTCGCCGGGCTTGCCCATTCCGACAAACATCTTATCGCGCACCTGCTCTGTGATATGGATGCGTCCGAAGATCTCTTCGAGCCACGGCAACCCATCGACCTGGGCGAGACAGATCAACGGCGCCGCGTCGCTCAGGACGAAGCGCGCCACTTGTTCAGGGTTTCGAGGTCCTTTTGGGCGTCTTTTGCTGTGCCTTTGATGATTGGCACCCCGCGTGCTGAGAGATGCCGCATGAATTCGACGATCGGCATCCCGGCGAGTCGAGCCGCCCGTCCAAGCGACAGATGTCCGCACCTGAAAAGCTCGGTTGCGATGGCAAGCTTCACGTCAGGCTCATTTAGCAGAGCCTCGCCATCGAGGTTCAACATGATTGCCGTCGGTTTGTCGCCCTTGAGAACGAGAACGGGGGCATCTTTCAGTTTGCGCAGCGCCTCGGACGGATTGTTCTTCAACTGATGAAGGCCGAGGTGCCGCCAATCCGCGCTTGAGGGATCGCCTTCAACACGTCGCGCCAGTTCTTTCGCCGCCTGCGTGCTCATCTCCTCGGTCAGAACGCACTCATGATTGAGCCACGCCTGAAAATTGGCGTGTGATGTTTCTATAATCAGGGCGGGTTCGAAGCCGCACCGCTTCATTTCGATGATTGCGGCGGAAGTTAAATCGTCAATGAGGGTCAACTGATGGATGCCATGCGGACGCACGAATATATGTGCGCCGCGCATTCTCATGCTTGAGCCAATTGAGCGCCGCTTCGATTTGTTGTGCGCTCCAGCCTTCGCGGAGCAGCAACAATCCGCGACTTCCTCGACAACCGTCGGGCGGCCGCCAAGGACCGTTATATAATGTCTTCGATGTCACTGCTCGCGTAAAAGTTCCCCTCCCCTCTTCCGCGCAATGCCTCCAACTTTGTTCCGATGAAGTACGGAGGGGTCACGACCAGCAACTCAAACCCGTCGAGTGAGACGATGACGACAGCTTCAATAGCAGGCTTGTACCAGCGGTTCGAGAATCCCAGGATGGTCTCGTCTGTCGGCATAACGTCAAGCTTCATGTGGTCGATCCGCCATCAGCATATTGGTGCAGCCCGGGATGAGTCTCCGGAAAAGCCCAGGTTGCGGTGCCGATCACAGGGAGGGCGACACTGTCAGCCGCCATAAATCGTCTTCGTAGACGGTTATACCACAGGGCTTCTGATCACCGACCCCGCGGCCTCTCCGGTGCGTGCGGCGGACGATCTTGAGGTGATCGGCACCGTGGTCTCGGTTGGCGTCAGACGCTGAAACTGCTGTACAATTTTTTGGGATCAGAACTCTCCGATGATATCGTGGAAGTTCAGTTTGGTGCGCATTTCATCGAGCAGGCAGGCGTCCTGAGCCTCGAGCCGCGTCTTTTCCTGCTCCATAAGAACCCGGCCCATGATGCCCATGAACGTGCCGCGCGTATATTTGCCGCCAACTCGACCTTTAACCAACGCCCGATCCCCGGAGGCCTGCCGTTACCGTCCGAATCGGTTGCTGAGCCCGAATTCTCTCCGCGAGACTCTCTAATTCAAATGCTTGCAGCCCACAACGGGGCAACGATGTCCAACATTCATGGGAGCATTCTCATGCAGACCGTTCACTACCGTGGCGCCGATATTGGTGGCCTCAAGATTTCGTATCGCGAAGCTGGCCGGCCAGACACTCCGACATTGCTCCTGTTGCACGGGTTTCCGACGGCCGGGCACATGTTCCGCGATTTGATCCCACTTCTCGCGGACAGCTTTCACCTTGTAGCGCCCGACCTGCCGGGCTTTGGTCAGTCGGACATGCCTCCACGCTCCGCGTTCAAATACACGTTCGAGAACCTTGCCGAGGCGATCGGCCGTTTCACCGAAGTCATCGGGCTGAAACGCTTTGCGATCTACATCTTTGATTACGGCGCCCCGGTTGGTTTGAGGATCGCTCTGAAGCACCCAGACCGCATAGCCGCGATTATCTCGCAGAATGGCAACGCCTACGAGGAGGGGTTGAGTGACGGCTGGACCCCGATCCGGGCATACTGGGAAAACCCATCGCAGGCGAACCGCGACGCACTTCGCGCCTTCCTCAAGCCCGAGACGACCGTCTGGCAATACACGCACGGCGTCTCCGACACGACGAGGGTTTCGCCCGACGGCTACTCTCTTGATAATTTCTACCTCGCCCGGCTCGGTGCCGATGACATGCAGCTCGATCTACTCGGCGACTACAAGAGCAACGTCGCCCTTTACCCAAGCTTCCAGAAGTATTTCCGAGACCACAAGCCGCCATGTCTGGCCGTATGGGGAAAGAACGACCCGTTCTTCCTGCCGCCCGGCGCGGAAGCCTTCAAGCGGGTTATTCCCGATGCACTCGTCCGTTTCTTCGACACCGGACACTTCGCGCTGGAGACGCACGTCGCCGAGATCGCCGCGGCGATCCGGGAC
>JBOHWM010000575.1:0-5479 GCA_050736555.1 Binataceae bacterium (SeqCode) | reverse complement strand
CGTCCAGACCCAGCACTTCAGCCGCAACCATCGCCATCGAGGCTCGTGTGCCGCCGATATCCACCGAGCCGATAACCACGCTGGCCGTGCCGTCGGTGTGGATATTGACGGTGGCCGAGGATTGCAGTCCAACGTTGAACCAGAAGCCACTGGCCACGCCGCGTCCACGATTAGGACCGCCGAGCTTCGATTTATAATGTTCGCTGTTTTTGATCGCTTCGACCGTCTCAATCATGCCGATGCGCTTGTACGGAGGTCCGGCGGTCTGCGGCGTGCCCTCTTTGGCGGCGTTGGCGATACGGAAGTCGCAGGGATCAATTCCACATTTCTCGGCGAGTTCGTCGATGATGGTCTCTGACGCCATCGCGGCGTTACTCGCACCGGGCGCACGATAGGCCGCCGTCTTGGGCCGGTTTACCACAACGTCGTAAGCGTCGATCAGCAGGTTCGGGATGTTGTATGGCGCGATGATCGTCATCGCCCCGGCGCCGACCGGAGAACCGGGATAAGCTCCAGCTTCGTATGCCATCCAGATATGCGCGGCGACCAGCTTGCCTTCTTTAGTCGCGCCTATTTTGCAACGAATGGTTGAGCCGGATGTCGGGCCGGTTGCGCGTAAGACCTCGGCGCGAGTCATCACCAGCTTCACCGGATGGCCGGTTTTCTTCGACAGCAGGACCGAAAGCGGCTCCAAGTAGATCGTGGTCTTGCCACCAAAGCCGCCGCCAATCTCGGCTGGCACGACCTTGATTTTGCCTTCGGGGATGCCGAGTACGGCGGCACTCAACGAGCGTACGACGAAACTGCCCTGGGTTGAGCAATAAATCGTCGCGTGGCCGTCGGCATTGTAAATGCCCACCGCGTTATGCGGCTCGATATAGCCCTGATGCACCATCGCGGTCTTGAACTCGCGTTCAACCACATGGTCGGCCTGTTTGAAACCTTCGGCGATATCGCCGCGTTTGAACTGCAAATGAGCGGCGACATTAGTTTGCTTGTCAGGCCCGTCATCCTTGTTGCGCAAACTTGAGATCAGGATCGGCGCGTCAGGCTTCATGGCCGCCTCGACCGTCATCACCGGCGGCAGTACCTCATACTCGACTTCGATGAGACGCAAAGCCTCTTCGGCGATATGCGGGCTGGTCGCTGCCACCGCCGCGATCGCGTGCCCGTCGTAGAGCACCTTGCCGCGCGCGAGAACGTTGCGCGAGAGATGGTTCAGGTTCAGCGCCTGCTCTCCGGTCTGCTCCATCTTGTCGGGCAATTCGGGAAGGTCATCCGCTGTAACGACTGCTTTCACGCCCGGCAATGCGGCCGCTTGATCAATCTTAATCGATTTGATCACCGCGTGCGCGTGCGGGCTGCGCAAGACCTTGCCGAAAAGCATTCCCGGAAAGCTATAGTCAGCGCCGTAACGAGCGCGGCCGGTCACCTTGTCGACGCCGTCAGGGCGAACAGGGCGTGTGCCGATTACTCTGAAACCCTGAGTTTGAGTCGTGCTAGCACCTGCCATGGTTAAACCTCTCAATTAGAAACTTTTAAAAACGCCCGTAAACGCACCCACGCGTGGATACCGATGTTAGGCCAATGATTTGGCCGCTTCGAGCACCGCCGTCACTATTTTGTCATACCCGGTGCATCGGCACAGGTTGCCCGCCAACGCGTAACGAATATCGTGTTCGGTCGGACGCGGATTCTTGTCCAGCAGCGCTTTGGATGACATCAGGAAGCCTGGGGTGCAAATGCCACATTGCAGGCTCGCATGTTCGAGGAATTTCTGCTGCAACACGTGAAGGCTCGTGCCATTCGGCGCCAGGCCTTCGATCGTCTGAATATTTTTGCCCTGTGCCTCAACTCCGAGCACCAGGCATGAGCAGGTTGGGCGTCCGTCAATGACGACGGTGCAGGCACCGCAGTCGCCGGTTAGGCATCCTTCCTTGCTGCCGGTCAACTCGAGAATGTCTCGCAGCGCCTCCAACAGGCATTGCCGCGGCTCGCACAGGAATTCGACCTGTTCTCCATTAATTGTCGATTCGACTACTGTTTTATTCGCCATTGTATAAGCCGTTTCGGTTCGAATCCGTTTGAAAACGCCAGTCGCTCAGGCCGCCTGCGCACGTTCCAGTGCACGTGTGATTACCCGGCGGGTCAGCACTCCCACCACGTGGCGCCGATACTCCGCCGTGCCGCGCATATCATCGATTGGAGTGGCGGCGGCGGTCGCCAAGCTGGCCGCGCGTTCGATCGCGGCCTCATCGATCTTTTTGCCGACCAGCGCTTGAGAAGCTTCGGTGGCGAACACCGGCGTTGGTCCCACCGCGCCCAAGCCGATGCGCGCGGCGACGCAACGCTCGCCTTCAAGCGCAACGCAGCCGCCGACGCCGACCACCGCGATATCCATTTCGTTGCGCGGGATGAAGCGCAGATAGGCGTCGCGAGCATGCGCCGACGGGGGCGCCACTTGGAATTCGACCAGCAATTCGTCCGGTTCAAGCACGGTGCGTCCGGGGGCGGTGCAGAACGCTTCCACCGGGATCATGCGCTCGCCTTTGGGGCCAACCACGCGAGCCTTGGCGCCGATGGCAATCAGCGCCGGAGCGGTATCGGCCGCCGGAGAACCATTACAAAGATTCCCGCCGACCGAGGCGCGGCTTTGAATCTGCAACGAACCAATCAGATGAGCCGCTTCGGTCAGACCCGGATAGTACTTGCGCATATCGGCGTTTTCGTGAATCTCGATACACGGGACCGCGGCACCCAGCTTTAATCCTTGTCGCGGGTCGAAGCTGATACGGCGCAGTTCAGGGATTTTCTTGACGTCGACGACGTAATCAGGACGCCGTACGCCGGCGCGCAACTGGATGATCAAGTCGGTGCCGCCGCACATCGGCCGCGCCTGCACGCCGTGACTGGCGAGCAGTTTGACCGCGTCGTTGATACTGGTTGGGGCTTCGTAGTTAATAGCGTGCAAGGCCGCAAAACCTCCAAATCGAGTATTGAATACCCGCCTTCTCACTTTAGCCGCAACTGTAGCTCAAAGGCTGACAAGAAGACCACCCCCCCGCGGCGCCGGACCGCAGCCGCAAAGGCAAAACGATTCTTTCTACTCCCTGAATCCCAGCTCCGCAACGACTCGCGCAGCGGCCCGTGCCAGCACCGGCGCGTGCGTCCCCATCGAGGCAAAGCGTGGATCGTGGGTTTGCCCGCGCACGTAACGCACATAAATCTGCTGGACCACGGTGGCCGTCTTCCAGTGTGCCCATGCACGGTAATAGTCGATGTTGGCCAAGTCGCGGCCGGTGCGCCGGGCGTAGCGTTCGGTCAGTTCGCCACGTTTCAGGAACCCCGGACGCGTGGTATGCGCGTAGCCCTCGCTGAGCTCGATCAACTCGGGCGGGTCGTCGGCGTCGCGCCAATAGCCGAGCGCGAGGCCCACATCGATTAGCGGATCGCCCAAGGTTGACATCTCCCAGTCGAACACGCCGACCACGGCGCCCGAATTATCCGGCGCGAACATCACGTTATGTAGAAAAAAATCGTTGTGCAGCAAAACCGGCGCCGGCGAGCGCGGGAGATTTTCCAGAAACCACGCGCCCAGCCGATTCATCAGCGGCACTTCTTCAGTCTTGGCCTTCTCCCAGCGATCCATCCAGCCCGTGATCTGGCGCCGGACAAAACCGTCAGGCCGCCCCAGCGAGCCCAATCCAAGCTGTTCGTAATCAACCGCGTGAAGATCCGCGAGCGCCTCGATAAAGCCCTCCGACATATGCCGGAACGTAGCCTGATCAGTCTTGATTTCGGGCATCAGCGGACGACGGTTGGGAATGACGAAGCCGCGCTTGCGTTCCATCACGAAAAACGGCGCACCAATGATCGATGCGTCATCGGACAGCAGGATGGCGTGCGGGGCGCGCGCATATTTTTCCCATAAGCGCGAGAGCACGCGATATTCGCGCGCCATATCGTGGGCGGAAGGAGGCAGCGGACCGAAAGGTGGCCGCCGCACCACCCATTCATGCTGGCCGCCGAAATCGAGCAGGTAGGTCAGGTTGGAATGACCAGCTTTGAACTGCTTGACTTCAAGTGGCAAGTCCGCGCCCGGCACGTGATTGGCGCGCAGGCAGGCGACGAGCTTGCCCCAGTCGAGCTGCTCCTCTTCGCGCACCTCGCCGACTTCGGGCAGAGGCTGGTCCTTATCGAACTCTTCGTCGTGCGCCATTAAATGGGGTCTCCGCGATTCATGACTTAATGTGAACGCGCGTCGCGGATTTTGATTCTATCGCGGCTCGCAGACTCGCCTGCTCCATTCCTGAACGCACCTCGCGAACTCGTTTGCTCGGCTTCACCACGTTCCGCCTGATGCGCTCCGCTCCACTGATGTGCCCGCTCCCTCTGCGGCTTCGCTAATGGCCGACTTCCGGCAGCGGCTGATCTTTGTCGAATTCTTCTTGGTGCGTCATCGTCGATTACACGCCACCTCGGAGATGATTATTTCCACTTGCGCAATTCGCGACGGGCAATCGTCATGCGATGGACTTCGTCGGGTCCGTCAACGATGCGCATGGCACGACTCTCGCGCCAGAAACGGGCAATCGGGGTATCGTCGCTCATGCCGAGGGCGCCATGCAATTGGATCGCACGGTCAAGCACGCGCATCACCATGTTGGCCGCCTGTACTTTGATCATGGCGATTTCCTGGCGTGCCTCGCGCTTGCCGACCGTATCGATTTTCCAGGCCGCATGCATCACTGCCAGCCGGGTAGAGTCAATTTCAATCCGCGAGTCGGCAATCCATTGCTGCACGTTGGCTTTGTCGGCGAGCAGGCTGCCATGAGTCCACCGCGTATTGGCGCGCTTGCACATCAACTCAAGCGCGCGTTCGGCCACGCCGATATTGCGCATACAATGATGAATCCGGCCGGGGCCCAGACGCGCCTGCGCGATCGCGAAACCATCGCCCTCGCGTCCGAGCATGTTGGTCGCCGGTATACGGCAGTCAGCATAGCGCACCTCGCAATGGCCGCCGCCGCCCGTGTGACCCATCACCGACACCGGCCGCACAATCTTGAAGCCGGGAGTGTCGGTCGGAACGATCATCATGCTGGCGCGCCGATGCGCTTCGGCTTTGGGGTCCGTCACCACCATCGCGATCGCGAAAGCCGAGCCGATGCCGTTGGAGGTGAACCATTTATGGCCGTTGATAACGTAATAATCGCCGTCGCGTTCGGCGCGCGTGGCGAGTTGGGTTGGATCGGAGCCGGGCGTTTCCGGTTCGGTCATCGAAAAGCAGGTGCGATATTCGCCCTCCAGGCATGGCTGCAGCCAGTTTTTCTTCTGTTCGGGCGTGGCGAAGTCGGCCAGGATTTCCATATTGCCAGTATCCGGCGCCATGCAATTGAAGGCGCGCGAGCCGATCGGACTGCGTCCCATGATTTCCGAGAGCGGCGCGTATTCGGAGACCTTCAGCCCCTTGCCATGG
>JBOHWM010000574.1:0-4520 GCA_050736555.1 Binataceae bacterium (SeqCode) | reverse complement strand
CGTCCGTCCTTTATGTTGGGGTTGAACGGTATCTGGGTCTGCACGGCGGCATTATAGGCGTGGACTTCATCGAGAAAGCCAGCAGGGTCCACGTCTTCGAGCTTACCCACCAGCTCTTCCAGGCTCGGCGCGCTGACTTTGGTCACGCGCTTGATCCGATATTCGTCGCGCAGCAGATGTGTGACCTTCTGGTCGAATACCTGCCATGCGAACTGGCCTGGCTGTTCGAGCACGGCGCGTCCGTATTTCGCATAGGTATAATTGCGAAAATCCGCACCCTCGTCGACGAAGCGCCGTCCGCGCGCATTGACCATGATGCCGAAGGGATAGCTGTGCTTCTGAAAGCCATCGCCGACGCTGAGGTCGCCAAATTCTGGTGCATTGCGATCCCAGCCGACGGCATGGCACCCCGACCAGTTTCCATAGGGCATCGCACCCGCTTCGAGCGCCATCCTGATGCCGTCGCCGGTGTTGAAGCGCGTGCCCCGCACTTTGGCGAGATCCCATCCGGGACCGATATAGCGCGTGCGCCATTCGGCGTTGGCTTCGAAACCACCGCAGGCCAGCACGACCGCGTGCGCATCGAGCGTGATCGTGTGGCCCTCTTTGCGCAGCGCGACGCCGCGCACTCCACCGTCGTCGTGCAACAGTTCCAGCGCGCGGCTGCGATACCAGACCTCGATTCCGCTGCGCGCGGCGAGGTTATATTCCGCGTCTATCAGGCCCGGACCGCCGCCCCATGCTTCGATCGTTAAGCCGCCCCAGAACTTGAATTTGCCGCCGATTTTGAACGCCTGGCGGCCGTAGATTGGCGTGAAGCGGATGCCCTTGGCGTGCATCCACAGCATCGTATCGAAACTGCGCCGGACCAGCGTGTCCGCGAGTTGGGGATTGGTATGGTATTGCGTGACACGGCAGAGGTCGTCGTAAAACTGGTCTTCGGTGTAGGCGCCGAAGTCAGTATTGGCTTTTTCTTCTTCGGTGAGATCGGGCATCAGGCGCATGAGATCGTCAACGCCATTGTAGGCGACGCGCATCGCGCCGGCGGTGAAACGGCTGTTGCCGCCGCGTTCCTCCTGCGGCGCGCATTCGAGCACCAGGACGCTGGCACCGTTTTCCCGCGCCGCCATCGCGGCACAAAATGCGGCATTGCCGCCGCCCACTACGATAACGTCATATCCCGACGGCATATGGTAACTCGTCCTTCAATCCAGCTTTTTGTTGCGCAGGTCCGGCGGCACCGCGCTGCGCGCGACGCTGGCATCAAGCTTTTCGTAATCGGTGTAACCGATCGTTTCATATAATTCGGCCCGCGTCTGCATCCGATCGAGCATTGCCGTCGCGTCGCCGTTGGCGGCCAGATGCTGATAGAGATCCGCGATGGCTCTGCCCGCGATCCTAAGCGACGAAACCGGCCAGATCACCATTTTGACGCCGAAACTTTCGAATTGCTCGGCGGAGAAGTAGGGCGTCCGTCCGAATTCGGTCATGTTGGCAAGCAGGGGCATGCTTATCTCGCCGGCGAAACGGGAAAACATCCCCGCGCTGGTCAGCGCTTCGGGGAAAATAATGTCGGCGCCCGCCTGGATATAAAGCCGCGCGCGTTCCAAAGCCGTCTCGATGCCCTCGACCGCGACAGCGTCGGTTCTGGCAATGATCCGCATGTGATGTCGCGCGCGGACGGCGGCCGTCACCTTGGCCGCCATCTCCTCGGGTGCGACCAACCGCTTGTCATTCAAGTGGCCGCATTTCTTCGGGAGAATTTGATCTTCGATCTGGATCGCGGCGACGCCAGCATCTTCGAGCTCACGCACCGCGCGCATCACGTTGAGAATACCGCCGTAACCCGTGTCGGCGTCGACGATGAGCGGGAGATCGGCGGCGCGACAAATGGTTTTGGCGAAAAAGCACAGCTCGTCGAGGCCTAAAACGCCGAGGTCGGGCAGCCCGAGACTCGCAGTCAGCGCCGCGCCGGACAGATACAACGCCTTGAATCCCGCTTTCATCGCGAGTATTGCGGCGAGCGCGTTATGGGCGCCCGGTACTCTCAGAATTCCCGGAGCGCGCAATAGTGTGGCCAGCCGTTCGCCGGGCGGAGGCTGTTGGGAGCGATGGTCGAGCCAGGTCATTGCCATGCACCTGTGGCATTGCCGCGTATGATTGTCAAAACCGCGCGGCCTCCGCCTGAGGTTTCCGGCGTGGCGAGGGTTGTGCAAATATTCAATCTATAGGCGGACGTTCTGTGTTAATCATTTTCGTGGCTATGCGTGGCGTTTAGCACGCAATGGGCTGAGTCAATCTGGTTATGGCGAATTATGACGTAATCGTGGTGGGAGCGGGAAACGCGGCGTTGGCGGCGAGCGTGGCGGCGCGTAATGCTAGCGCGGAACGCGTGCTCCTGCTCGAGAAAGCGCCGCGCGAGATGCGCGGTGGTAATACGCATTACAGCGGCGGCCTGATGCGAATGGCGTTCGAACGCGTCGAAGACATCCTGCGCCTGGTGCCCACGGCCAGGGACTTGCCGGGCTTCATCGAGGGTATCGAGGCCTATCCGCGCGAGGCCTTTTGGTCCGACTTGCGACGGATGACCAGTTCACGCACCGATCCTGAATTGGCCGAAATCTTGATCGGCAATTCCTTTGCAACCGCGTCGTGGATGGCCGATGAGGGAATCCATTTCGAGCCCGCGATTACGCTGGGCGCGGTACGGGTCGGCAATGTCATCAAGTGGCCGAAGGGTGCAATCGTGCGCGCGGTCAACGAAGGTGTCGGCCTTTCGCGCATGTGGTTCAACGTGGCGCAGAAAAAAGGTGTCGAGATACGCTACGACAGTCCGGCGATGCGGTTGCCGCAGGATAACCGCGGCCGTGTCACCGGTGTGCTGGTACATGATTCCAGCGGCCTGCATGAAATCTCCGCTCATTCGGTGGTGCTCGGCTGTGGCGGCTTTGAGGCCAATATGGCGTGGCGCGCGCAATATCTCGGCCGCCCGTGGGACCATGCCAAGGTGCGCGGCACACGTTATAACCAGGGCGACGGTCTGCGTATGGCGCTCGAAATTGGTGCGATGCCGTGGGGACAATGGAGCGGATGTCATGCGACACCGATCAACGCCGAGGCGCCCGCTTACGGCGATCGAGAGTTGACCGACAAGACCAACCGGCTTTCTTATCCTTATGGCGTGATGATCAACAAGGAGGGACGGCGCTTCGTCGATGAAGGTGAGGACCAGGCGCTGTTCACCTACGCGAAATTCGGCGGCGCAATCCTGAATCAGCCGGGTGGACTGGCTTACCAGATTTTCGATAGCAACGTGATCGCGCTGCTTGAGCCCCGCTACGCGACCAGCAGGCCGATCACGGCCGATCGACTCGATGATCTCATTCGTAAGCTCGACGTCGATCATGACGCCGCAATCAAGACCCTGAACGAATATAATGCGGCGGCTGGTCGCGGCGATTTCAACCCGGGTATCCGCGACGGCATGGCCACGGCGGGGCTCGCATTGGCAAAAAACAACTGGGCGCGGAAGATCGAAACGCCACCCTTCGTCGCCTATCCGGTCACCGGCGGTATCACATTTTCGTTCGGTGGACTCAAGGTCGACACTCACGCGCGCGTGATCGGCACCGACTGGAATCCGATCGCAAGCTTATACGCGTGCGGCGAAATGGTTGGCGGTTTATTTCATAATAATTATCCGGGCGGCTCGGGTCTGATGTCGGGTGCGGTGTTCGGCCGTATCGCCGGACGCGAAGCGGCGCAAAATCGCGAATAGCGCGAATCATGCCGGGACGGGTTTCATGAAGCAACTCAAGCTCCGCGCCGTCTTCATGCGCGGCGGTACCAGCAAGGCGGTGATGTTGCACGCCGCGGATCTGCCGCGGGAGCGCGCCCAATGGACGCCGATTTTCCTGGCCATGATGGGCAGCCCCGATCTCAACGGCAGACAACTCGACGGCATGGGAGGCGGTATTTCGTCGCTCTCGAAAGTATGCGTGATTGGATCGCCCAGCCGCGCTGACGCCGACGTCGATTACACGTTTGCCCAGGTTTCGGTAAAAGATGCCTCGGTCGACTACAGCGGCAATTGCGGCAACATGTCTTCCGCGGTCGGGCCGTTCGCGCTCGATGAGGGTCTGATTACCCTTCGCGGTGATGGCGAAATCGCGGTTCGGATTCACAATACCAATACGCGCAAGATAATCGTTTCGCGCTTTCGGGTTGACGACAGCGCGGCGGCGGTGGATGGCGATTTTGTCTTGCCAGGTGTGGCCGGCACTGGCGCTCCGGTGAGGCTCGAATTCATCGATCCAGGCGGCGCTGGAACTGGAAGGCTGTTGCCGACGGGTCGCGTCATCGACACGCTCGAAATCAGCGGACACGGGCCAATCGAGGCGACCATGGTGGACGCCGCGAATCCGTGCGTGTTTGTCGATGCGGCGGCTTTGGGTATGACCGGCGTTGAGATGCCGGAGGAAATCGAGGCCAATGGTGCGGTTATGACGTGGTTGGAGGCG
>JBOHWM010000573.1:0-1990 GCA_050736555.1 Binataceae bacterium (SeqCode) | reverse complement strand
CCTATACGACGAGGACGTCTGGATGATGACGGTACGCCAGGAGCGCCTCGATGAAATTAAGGTGAGGCGCTCCTCGGTTAGTCCGCAAGCGCTGACGCTGGGGCCGTTGGCACTATTGCGCGAACATCTCCCGATTACGCTGTCGCACGGCGGACGCCGCTTCCGTCTCATCGAAGTTGGCGGCAAGTTAATTGCGCACTCGGTAGTATGCCCCCATCTGCTGGGGCCGCTGGAGAATACGCAGGTCCGCGACGGAATTATCGAATGCCCGTGGCATGGCCACCGCTTCAACGTCATCACCGGCGATTGCATCAGCGGCGGGCGTTGCGCGCTGGCTCCCGCGCCAACTGTCCGCATCGACGCTGAGCAAAACGTTTTCGTCGAATCCAGAACTATGTGAAAGGGCTGCGCATTTCATCGCCGGCAAAGCACCGTTAGGTTGTAAGCGGCTTAGCAGCTCCCAAAGCCCGGCGTGGTATTTCATCCCGCATTACGCGGCGCCGCGGGCACCAGCGCGTCTATCTTCACCGGCAATTCGAACCTCACCGATTGTGGAATCTTGCAGATGGATTCACTGCATTCCTGGAATCGGATGGTGCCGGATATCTTGTGCTCTCCAGGTTGTAGCTTCTGTTTAATCAACAGAGTACCCGACGCCCGGAATGTTCCGCTGAATACCGGCAAGGTTTCGTTCAGTGTCTTGAATTTCATCAAAGCTGGTTGCGGAAAGCCGATCTTCTGGCTCGCTACCACATCGTCGTCGAATTTCACCTCCGTATGCGTATAGGCCGGTGGCAAAGGCTCGCCATAGATATGCCATCCCGGAGCCAGTGTGAATTCGATAGTCACGCCAAGTTGCTGTCCGCTGAAACTGCGCACGTCTGACAATCGGACCTTGGCGGAGAGCTCGCCCGCTTTAATAATGGCGAAGTTATCACCAACCGCCGTGTTGAAGTCCTTGATCAGAACTTGCGACGCGGCGGGACGTTCCTGATAGTCAGGCAGGAAGGTTTTTTCTTTGACCGTGCCGTCGGGCGCGATTAGATACTGCCCGGGAAACGGAATCCCATAGAAGCGCGTTACGTCGGGCGGCACATTGGTGTTGAGGATGCCGAAGCGGCGAATAACGATGCTGCCCTTGTCCGAAAGCATCGGATAACTGATGTCGTAAGTCTTGGCAAAGCGACTCAGAACTTCCTGCGAGTCGTAGCTGATCGAGGCGACGTTGACGCCGTTGCGCTTGAACTCGGCGACCGAATCCTGCAGCTCGACGAGCTGCGAGCGGCAGTAGGGTCACCAATCGGCGCTGCGGACAAATACCAGCAACAATCCCCGCGGGCCCATCAACTCGCTGAGCGGCCAATTTCTGCCGTTCTGATCGGGCAAACTGAAATCGGGAACTTTTTGACCGATCTCGGGGCCGCTTCGCGGCGCGTCATTTTGCGCGCCGACGAACTGCCTCCATAACGCCGGATCGATTTTTTCTCCCGCCGCCATTTTGCCCAGTACTTCGCGAAAGGCGTTGGCCTTTACGTCACTATCCATGGTCGGCGCGGGAGTCTCGGATTTGATGGAACTCATCTCGCCACTCCTATGATTTATCGTTTCGGCATTGGCAAAACTCGCTACTACGACGAACGCCGCGAGTACGCCCGCCGCGCTGAGCCGCATTATCCAGCACGACATCAGTTGAGCCACCATCCTTTGAATCGCGCATTAACCACTGAGTGTAACCTTCCACGCCGCCGGCACAAGATTCAGTTTGGTGCCGCGTGTGCTCCATACCGTATCCAAAAGCCGGTCAGGAAATCTATGCATAAACCCATCGCCTCGCGCAGTGATCGCTTGGCATCAACTGATACTTGCCGCTGATATCTGGAGCGGCGTCCTCAGTTCCACAGTTTGAATTTCGAGTAGCGCCGAAGCCAAAACTCATATCGTATTCGAAACCTGGACAACCGAACCTCATAGTATTTGCATCAAACCCACC
>JBOHWM010000572.1:0-5972 GCA_050736555.1 Binataceae bacterium (SeqCode) | reverse complement strand
GTTGCTCGACGTGCTGGTGGATTGGGTGCCAATGTTGCTGCTGATCTTGTTTTTCTGGTGGATGTACACCAAGGCGGGCCAGAATCAGGCCGGGATGTTCAGCCGTCTCGGCGGAGCCAAAGCGCGCCGCTATGGCGCTGACTTGACGAGAGTGACATTCAGCGACGTAGCCGGCGCCGACGAGGCCAAGGCGGAGTTGCAGGAGGAAGTGGATTTCCTTAAGCATCCGCGCAAGTACCACGATATCGGCGCGCGCATTCCTAAAGGTGTCCTGCTGGTGGGCCCGCCCGGGACCGGCAAAACGCTGCTCGCACGCGCGGTCGCGGGCGAAGCTGGAGTGCCGTTTTTCAGCATCAACGCCTCCGAATTCGTGCAAATGTTCGTCGGTGTCGGCGCCAGCCGCGTGCGCGACCTTTTCGCTCAGGCGAAAAGCGCCGCCCCCGCCATCGTCTTCATCGACGAGTTCGACGCGGTTGGCCGCCGCCGCGGCGCGGGCGTCGGCGTAACCAACGACGAACGCGAACAGACGCTCAATCAATTACTCGGCGAGCTCGACGGCTTTGAAGAGCGTTCCGAGGTCATCCTGCTGGCCGCGACCAACCGGCCCGACGTACTCGACCCGGCGCTATTGCGGCCGGGACGCTTCGACCGTCAAGTCGTGGTACCGCTACCCGATCGCCGTGGGCGCGAGGGCATCCTGCGCATCCATAGCCGGAAGCTACACCTGGCTGCCAACGTTGATCTGGCCGCGCTGGCGCTCAGCACGATTGGCATGACCGGTGCCGATCTCGCCAATCTATGCAATGAGGCCGCCCTCACCGCCGCCCGGCACAATCACGAGGTCATCGCGATGGTGGACTTCGAAGAGGCGCAGGAAAAAATCCGGCTCGGTGCCGCGATGCCGCAACTGATCAATCCGAGTGAGCGTGCCACCATCGCCTATCACGAAGCAGGGCACGCGTTGGTGGCCTGGGTCACGCCGGGCGCCGATCCGGTGCTGAAGGTCACCATTGTGCCGCACGGCCAGGCGCTGGGCCGCACCGAGCAAGTGCCGTCCGAAGAGCGCCACAACTATAGCAAGTCGTTCCTCGAAGGCCGGCTTGCCGTGTTGCTCGGCGGACGCACCGCCGAGGAACTGGCCTTCGGCGATGTCACCACTGGCGCTGAGAACGACCTGGTCGAGGCTACGCGCCTGGCGCGCCGGATGGTGACGCGTTGGGGCATGGGCAAACTCGGGCTGGCAGCATTCGAAACCGACGATCAGCAGCCGTTTCTTGGCTACGAATTATCCCAGGGACGCAATTACAGCGAGGCCACCGCCGCGCGTATTGATCATGAAGTCCAACGATTGCTCGACGAAGCGCACGAGGAAGTGCGCCAACTGCTCAGCGGTCGGCGCAAGCAGCTCGACCAGATCGTCACCACTTTATTGCGGGAAGAAACGCTCAACACTCGCGCCCTGGAGCAAATCCTGGGAGCCCATCAGTCCGAACAAGCCGACGGACCTGCGCTCGCGGGCAATCGCGCCGGTTGATTCCATCGATTTGCGTCTAATCCCAATCGTGCCCGCGAACTGAGTGGCGATCAAACCACGCGCCATTGCACCAGCGTGGCATGCGGATGATCTTCGAAGACCGCTTCGACTTCCGCATCAAACGGCGGATTCTGCATCGGATCGCCGAGCAGATTGCCCACCATGCGCACGTGATGAGCGTCGGGCAATTCAACCACCGCGACGATATACGGGCAGGCGGTCTTCAGGGCTGGATGGACCGGGTTCCAGCATCTGACCCAGCTATGCAGGCGTCCACGTCCGGACACCTTATGCCATCCCAGATCAAACGAATGGCATTTATGGCAAATGACCTCCGGGCCCCATTGGAACGCGCCGCATCCGTTGCAACGCTGGACCATCAGTTGATGGCGTTTGGCCGCTTCCCAGAATTCCTTGTCGAGGCCGCTGCGTTGGGCGCGCGGATACGGCAATCCCTCGGGCAAATAGTACTTCTTCTCACTCTCCATCGCGCGCTCCTTAGCCATGCACGATCAGATCGCTGACCGGCGATACCATCGGACCGGACGCCACCAAAGCGATGCGGCAGTCGGGCACCTGGCAGGTGGAATCGCCGCGTACCTGGCGCACGGCCTCATTCACCAGCTCGAGCCCATGCATATAACATTCGGCGATATTGCCTCCGCTGGTATTGACCGGCAGCTTGCCGTGCGGCGCGGTAATATTCTCATAGGTGACGAAATCCATCACCTCTTCCGGCTTGCAGAAGCCGTGTTCGGCCAGGCTGACCATCACGGCGCCGCTGAAATGCTCGTAGATTTGCGCGCAATCGACATCTTTGGGCGTGATTCCCGCCATCTCAAACAGTCGTGGCGCGAGCGTTTTGAAATTTGACGAGGCGTAGTCGAATGAATTTTCAATCAGCGCGTTGTGCCGGTAATTCGAACCTTGCGCCGCCGCCATGATATAGGCGGGTTTGCTTTTGGCATCACGCGCGCGGTCGGCGGTGGTTAGAATCAGCGCGGCGGCACCGTCGTTCTCCATGCAGCAGTCGTAAAGATGGAACGGCTCGACGATCCAGCGCGAGCGGTCGTATTCCTCGCGCGTGAGCGGCCGCCCGTACATCACGGCGCGAGGATTGAACTGCGCGTGATAGTAATCAGCGAGCGCGACCGCGGCCAGCGGTTCCTGGTTAATCCCGTACTGATGCATGAAGCGCCGCGTCCGCAACGCCACCCATTGCGCGGGAACGTAGAGGCCGTAAGGTGCGGTGTAAGCGGCGGCGCCGGAGACTGATTCGCTCACCGAGGCCTGACCAAAGCGGCCGAATTGCCCTTGGGCGAGCGCGCGGAAGACCACGCAATATCTCGTATAGCCGGCCGCCACTGCCGCCGCCGCATTACCTACGGCGGCAGAGCCGCCGCCACCGCCGCCGCCCCAAACCATGCCGGCGAAACCCAGATGCCTAAGGCCCAATGCGGTGGCCAAACGCGACGCCTCGTTGCGGTCGTTGGCGTAGCTGGAGATACCGTCGATTTCCCGCACGTCAATGCCCGCTTCCTGGGCCGCTTTGATAATCGCTTCGCACGCGAGGCGGAATTCGCTGACTGGTGCTTGTCCGCGTTTATAATACTTGGTTTCGCCGAGCCCGACGATCGCAACTCTGTCCTTTATGGTATATTCGCTCATTCGTACGTCCGCCCACTGTCCTTCATTTTAACGCACCTCGCAGACTCGTTTACTCACTCGTACTTACCCACCTCGCAGAACGCGTTTACCTGAACGCATCTTGCGGACTCGCCTGCTCGTTTCGCTTCACTGGTGCACTCGCTCCGTGCCGGAGTGTCCTTAACGCACCTCGCAGTTAATGCTCGGTACCGCGATTGAAGTGCGGTATCACGTCCTCAGCTAACAGCCGCATCGACTTGAACCACGGTTGCGGATCGTCGGCGTAATCGAACGCGAACAGGAGCAGAGTGCCAAAGCCGCCCAACTCCTCGTACATTTCGCCGAGCTTGCGCCTTACCGTCTTGACCGAACCGACCAGCCAACCGTGATCGACCAGGTATTCGGGCGTCACCTCGGCGTCGGCCACGCGTTCGTCATGCTTCAAATAGCGCGTGAATTGGAAATCGGCAAAGAGCGGCAACAGGTATTCGCTCATCATCCGGCCCATCGCGCCGCGCACGCAGCCTTGATAAGCCTCGGCGTCGCTGTCGGCAACGAAGACCTCGCGCACGATGCGCCATTCCGCGCGGTCGGGCTTGCGTCCGGTGCGCTTCGCTCCCTCCTCCACCGCGTCCCAATGCGTGGCCACGTATCCCGGACTCAGATTGAGGCTGAGCGGAATGAAACCACGCTCACCGGCGAGCTTGAGGGTTTCCGAGCCGGGGCTGAAGCCGGCAATCCCGATCGGCGGATGAGGCCGCTGCAGCGGCTTAAGATGATGGCGCAGTGTGCGCAGCATCGGATTGGGTACGTTGACCTTCCAGTACTTGCCTTCATAGTCAAGGCCACCCTCGCTCGCCCAGACCTTGAGAATGATGTCGAGGGCCTCGCGCGTCATATCGCGATTCTCGCCCTTCATGCCGTCGACGTGGAATAACTGCCAATCGCTCGGCAGACCGCTCGCGCCAATACCCAGCATGTAGCGGCCTTGCGCAAGATGGTCCATGAAGGCAACGCGGCAGGCGAGTTCAGCCGGATGATGATATGGCAGTAAATGAGCGCCCGGTGCCAGTTTGATTTGACGCGTTTGCATCAAAGCCTGCGCAATCAGCAGGTCCGGCGCGGGATTGGGCTCCCAGGGTGAAGTAAAATGCTCGCCGATCCAGGCTTCGGAATAGCCAAGCTGATCGGCCACGCGCAGCATTTCAAGGTCGTATTCCTGCCCGGCTTTGAGCTCGCGCTCGGGCGGATGTGACGGCATCAGGAACAATCCAAGCTTCATGTGATGCTCCTCTGATTTTTCATTTCTTCGGACCGGCGCCGGGCCATGAGGCGGTCGCGCCGAGGCCCTCCAGTGCCAGTCCATAGCCAAGATTATCCAGCATCAGTCTCTTTATTTGTTGCGTCAGCGCTACGCGCGCATAACGCACGGTGAGCGGCGGCTTGGCGGTTATCAGGCGAGCCAGTTCCCACGCGCGCGGCAGCAACGCCTCACGCGGCAACACTTCGCTGACCACGCCCAGGTTGAGCGCCTCACGCGCCGAGAGCTTCTGCCCGGTCAGCAGGAAATAGCGCCCGCGATTGGCCCCCAGCAGCAACGGCCACACGATGTGTACGCCGTCGCCCGGCACGACACCGTTGGGAAAATGCGGTGCGTCCGGGAATTCCGCGTTCTCGGCCGCCAGCACGATGTCACAGAGCACCGCCAGTTCCGCGTGAATCAGGGCCGGGCCGTTGACCGCCGCGATCATCGGCACCTCGATATTCAGGTGATTCATCAGCAGGTACTTGGCGTCGTTGTAGATGTGATCCCATGAGGTGGGTTTGACCCCAAAGGGCTGCGGGCCTCCTTCACCGTGCGGCACTTTGAGCCCGCGGCCACCGCCGCCGTCGATCTCCGCGCAAAAGGCGTCGCCGGTGCCTGTGATGATTACACAACGGTTGCCATGATCGCGTGCAATATTCTCGAAGGCATAAGAGAGCTCTTCGTGCGGGGGCCCTCCCCATCTCAACGAGGCCTCGTCGCTATGAAGCGTCATCTGCAGAATTCCGTCGCGACGTTCCATTTTGATATGCGAATACTTTTGCGCGTAATCTTCGAATTTAATGCTCGCCATCGCCGCTCGTGCTCCTATGCGCTGCAAAGCTGGTTTTGCCGATTCTACTAAACCTTCTCCCCGAAGCGTTAACGCGATCGCCCGGCATCATTACGCGGTTCGCGCGATGCTCGTGCCAAACACGCATCCAGCCGCGCTGCTATCATAAGTTAACGTACCGCTTGCATAGCGCGCCTCGACATCTCGCGTGGATACGGGCGAGTGGGCGAAAACATTCCACCTGCCGGCGCATACAGGCCTAAGATGCGCAGCTAGTGAATGAGGCGCCAGATATGATCCGGCGACGTCGGCTTAAAAGCGGTCACCAGACGCGTTGATCCATGTCAAAAGAGCACCGCATCATTTCATTACCTCACCTTTATAGGATCCGCTCCTGGTATGGATCACTCAGCCCGGGCAAGCAGACGCTCGTTCAAGACGCGCTGGTATGGCTGGTGGCGGCATTGTGCGTGTGGTGGGTAGCGCGGGGGGTGTCGTTCGACCAATTCTTCAAGGCATTGACGAGCGCCGATATCAAACTCTTCATCGGCGCTCAGATCGCGTCATTTTTTATCTGGTGGTTGGGCGACACCTGCCTGTTCGCGTTACTGTTCACCTTTTTCCATAAGAAAACCACGCCGCGCGAGGTGCTGCCCGCAGCTACGGCGCAGTATTTCCTGCAGGCCATCAATCAG
>JBOHWM010000571.1:0-4837 GCA_050736555.1 Binataceae bacterium (SeqCode) | reverse complement strand
GCCAATCACGTTGATCCTGGCGCATGGCGCGGGCGCGCCGATGGACTCGCCCTTCATGCATACGGTCGCCGAGGCGCTGGGTGATGAACATTTAAGGGTGGTGCGCTTCGAATTTTCCTACATGGCGGCACGCCGCGAAAATAATCCCCGGCGCGCGCCTGATCGCGAGCCGGCCTTGCTTGAGGCGTGGCGTCAGGCCGTCGCGCGATGGGGCGGCACGCCACCGCTGATTATCGGCGGCAAATCATTGGGCGGCCGCATTGCCAGCATGGTTGCCGATGAGCTTGGCGTGGCCGGCCTGGTTTGCCTCGGCTATCCGTTCCATCCGCCAGGAAATCCGGACCGCACACGCGTCAAGCATCTTGAGGCGATGCGTACGCCGGCGCTAATCGTGCAGGGCACGCGCGATAGCTTCGGCCGTCCCGAAGAAGTGGCGGGCTATCATCTGTCGCGACAAATCCAAGTGGCATGGATCGAAGATGGCGACCATTCCCTCAAGCCGCGAGGACTAGGCGGAGCGAAGCGGAGCCGAGCAAACGAGTCTGCGAGTCGCGCACCAGGATCAGGTTCAGGACGCACTGCGGCGGGCAACCTTGAGGAAGCGATCGCGCACGTGCGCACGTTTTGCGAACATGTCTAAGGCACGCCTTGCTTCTACGTGGCTTCGGCGACGCCGGGCTTGAGCAGCTCCTGGAAATGTTCGTTCAGCTTCGCCAGTTTCGGCTCGATCACCACCTGGCAATAAGGAGCGAAGGAGTTATTGAGATAATACTGGCGATGATGTTCCTCGGCGGGATAGAAGGCCGGGAGCGCGACGACCTCGGTCACGATACGGCGGCCGTTGGATAGCGAGGCGTTCAATTCCGCAATAAAGCTTTGCGCCTCGCGCCGCTGCTCGTCAGTCGCGTAGAAAATCACCGAGCGATACTCGGTGCCAACGTCGGCGCCTTGGCGATTGAGACTGGTCGGGTCATGCGTGGCGAAGAACACCGTAAGCAGTTCGCGAAAGCTGATGCGGGCCGAGTCGTATTCCACCCGCGACACTTCGGCGTGGCCGGTGCGTCCGCTACATACTTGCGCGTAGGTCGGATTTTTGTGCGTGCCGCCCGCGTAGCCGGGCATCACTGACACGACCCCGGCGAGCCGCTCGAAGACCGCCTCGGTACACCAGAAGCATCCGCCGCCGAAAACCGCCGTTTGGTTATTGTGATCCATGCTTATTTGCCATCCGATCCGCCGGCACGATGGATTGCTTTTAGTGCAGGCGCTTAAGCGCGCCGGTCAATTCGCGCGTTGACTCCGTGCCTGGCCGCACATACACGATGAATTTCGCAATCCTGCCATCCGCGTTGATAAAGAAATGGTCAATCGCGGTAAGACTGTAAGTACCGGTTTTCTTACTTTTGTTCGCCAGCTCCATGAAACATTGATTGCCACTTTCAGTATAGCTTATCGCCTTCAGATGTGGTTTCAGGGCCGGCAAGAGGTGCGCATAGAATTCGCCGATGGCTTTTGCGCCATGCCGCGTCTTGCCGTCGGGCCCCATATAGACCGCCGCCGGGGTGAATAATCCGCCGATCGCGTCGTACTGTCCCGTGTTGATCATTTTCACATATTTGTGAGGCGTCGCGCACGCCGCCGCGGGACTCGTCGGCGCCGTGCCGGATGGCTCGGCCGCGAGACTCGCGGAGCATAAGAGGCCGATCACCATCCAGGGAATTAACGCCATCAGGCTGCTCGTCTTAACTTTCTGACGCAGCTCGCGGACTCGTTCCGTTCGGCTCCGCTTTGCTCCGCCTGGTGTGCTCGCTTCATTTAAAGTGCGCACGCCGCAGACTCCTTAGCTCGGCTCCACGTGGTTGCCCCTGGTGTCGGCTCCGCTAGTGCTCATGTTTGAAGATGTACCAAATGAGACCGTGCAAGCCCAAACGCGTGAGCCGGCTGAATTCGTACTAGAGTCGCCGCGCTTTTTCCTTGACGAGGCATATCGAAGCGCGCGAGCCTGAACTTTATACGTGCGGGAGGTCGGTGATGGAATTCGGCATGTTTCATGAGTTCCAATGCCCGAGAGGCCGGACGCAGGCGCAGGCCTTCGACGAGTCCTTCGCCCAGATTGACGCGGCGGAGCGCTGGGGCCTCGACGTCATGTGGCTGGCCGAACTGCACATGGTGCCCAATCGTTCCATGTTATCAGCGCCGTTGAGTATCGCGGCCGCGGTTGCCGCGCGCACCAGCCGCATCAAGATTGGCACCGCCGTGCAGGTGCTGCCGTTATGCCATCCATTGCGCGTGGCCGAAGAGGCGGCGACGGTTGATCAAATCAGTCATGGGCGGCTGATTTTCGGCGTTGGCCGCAGCGGTTTCCCGCGCACCTATGAGGCCTACGGGGTGCCGTACGGTGAAAGCCGCGAGCGATTCATCGAAACCTTGCGCATCGTGATGCGGGCCTGGACCGAGGACAGTTTTAGTTACGAGGGCGATTATCACACGTATCATGACGTGCGTCTGGTGCCGAAGCCGTTTCAGCAACCGCATCCGCCGATTCGCGTCGCGGCGACCAGTCCGGATACGTTTCCCGCCGCCGGTGAGCTCGGCTATCCGATCTTCGTCGCGGTGCGCCTGGGCACGTTGTCGGAACTGGCGCCGAATATCCGCAGTTATCGCGAGGCCTACCAGGCGACGGGCCATCCCGGCGCGGGTCAAGTCTATCTGCGGGTGCCGTTGTACGTTGCGGAAAGCGCGGCGCAGGCGCGATCCGAACCTGAAGAAAGCATCATGCGTTTTTACCGCAGCCTCGGCCGCGGGCTTGAAGATTCCGCCAGCCGCGCCGGCGTGCGCGCGATAGAGCAGCGGGCTGAACGCGGCCAGCGGCTGCAGACCATCACGTATGAAGAAGTTCTTCGCGACAAGATTATCGCCGGCACGCCATCGATGGTGGTTGAACGGCTGCGGGTGTTGCGCGAGGAGTTGGGACTTGACGGCATTCTTGCCGAATTGAACTGCGGTGGCCAACTGCCGCATGGCCGCGTACTGAACGCATTGCGGCTGTTATGCGAACAGGTAATGCCGCGGTTCAATTAGTCACATTTTCAAAACTTGCGCGATTCGAGCCGCCACGATCACGATAGATCAGCGCTGAGGACCGGGAGTGATACGATCGGTGCGTTGGTGCGGGCTGGCGGCGGTCTGCGATTCGGCAGCGGTCGAAGCACACGGCAAGCGACGGACCAGGGCGTAGCGATAGACGCGTCCCTGCCATTTGAAAGTGCCCAGCACTGGGCCAAATTCATGTTGCAGCGAATCGGCTTGGCGGCGCTCGATCACGCTCCGCGGGGTGGCCGGCGCATAAGCGAGATAACTGGTTGACGGCGCCACCAGCGCCGCCTGGAGCGGCGGCGTAAACCGCAACCTGGCAAAATCGTTGGCAAGCCGCCAATCGCCGCTTATCTTCGCCGGCGCGTCGACGTCCTCGTAACGCAGATCAATCCCCGGTCCGCTGAGACTCAACGGACGATAGATGGTGGTTCCGACTTTGTCGGTTCGCAGTTCGATTAGTGATGGCCAGGCCGGATTGGTGAAGTCACATTCGAGATCCTGCGCCGTATCCTTATTCGCATGCGTATTAACCGGCGTTGAATGGCCGATGGAGCCCGCCGCGCTAAGCACGCTTGACGCCAGCGGCGCCGCCGCCATCCAGCATGCGGACAGCAAGACAGCGGTCGCGCACGCGACAAGCACAAATGCGGCGCGTGGGAGTGAGCGGGTCAGCCGTGACATGGCGCGGCCATCACGCGGATGGGCAAGTTCAAGGTTGCGTCTCCGCAACCTGAATTTAGGTTTGACCAGTGCGTCCGCTCACGCTATCAAGCGAATAGCTGGCGACGCCAGACTAGCCGTTAACGCTCCGAGCAATTCGCAATCTCAATGACGGGAGGCTATTCCCATGCTGGATTTGCTGATTCGCAACGGTCAGGTGGTTACTCCCCAGGGTGTCGGCCGCTGGACGGTTGGCGTGCAAGGTGAACGTATCGCCGTGCTCGGCAGCGACGATCAGACGCTCGCGGCCAACCGTACGATTGACGCCAGTGGCAAGATCGTGGTGCCAGGCGGAATCGAGCCGCACGCCCATCTCGACATTTTCGATTTGACCAATCCGGATAGCGGCAAATCGACGCTGGGGCCGGAAGAGGATACGCTCGGGATGGCCTTCGGCGGGACCACCACGCATCTTGATTTCTGTTTCATCGACCCGTCAATGGAACCGACCCGCGCGATAGAAGAACGTTGCGCGCGATGGAAAGGCAATTCGTTCGTTGACTATTCCTTCCATGTGGGCCTGCTCGGAGCCTTGCCTTTGCGGGTTTTTGATCAAATCGGCGACGTGATCAAACAAGGCTTTCCCAGTTTCAAAATTTTCACGACCAATATTCTGCCACCTCATCCCAAGCGCATCCCGGTGCGGCTCGATATGGGACGGGTTCAGCTTGCGATGGAGAAAGTCGCGAAAAACGACGGCATCATGGTGGTGCATGCGGAAGACGACGATATCGTTCAGTTTAATTACGAACGATTTGCCGCCGAAGGCCGTACTGACGGCACCAACCTCCATCTCGTGCATACCAAGCTGAGTGAGGGGTTGGCTTTCAACCGGGTTATCCAGTTGGCCGCCGCGAGCGGTGCGGCGGTCTATTTCGTTCATACGTCGGCCCGTGACGGTGTTGAAGCGGTGGTCGAAGCGCGCGGCCATCGACTCCCGATTTACAGTGAAACTCTGCATCATTACGCACTTTTTTCGGCGGAAGATTACAAGAAGCCGCGCGGTTTCTGTTATCACACC
>JBOHWM010000570.1:0-9441 GCA_050736555.1 Binataceae bacterium (SeqCode) | reverse complement strand
TGCTGCGTTACTTCCTGATGCGCGAGGTGGTTTACTGGCTCGACGGGGATTTTTCCGAAGAGCGTCTGACCGAACGTTACAACGCGGATTTGGCCAACGACCTCGGTAATTTAATCAGCCGCGTACTGGCGATGGCGGATCGTTACTTTCACGGCGAGATAACGGTCGCGCCCGAGTTCAATTTGAGCCCGCCGCTGGGCCACCAGGCGCTCGGCTACGCGGTGGATCTGACGGTTGATCTCGAAGGCAAAATCGAAGCGCTGGATTTCAGAGCGGCGCTCGATTTGATTTGGCGGATGCTGGACGCCGCCAATAAGTACATTGTCGAGACCGCACCCTTCACCCTCGCCAAGGATCCCGCGCAAAGGCCGGCGGTGGCGCGCATTCTTGCCAATTTGCTGGAGATTCTGCGCGTCGCGGCCAACGCGCTCGAACCCTTCATGCCCGTGATGGCGCGCCGGATTCTGGACCTGCTCAACGTCGATGAACAAAGTGCCGGACTACCCTTCGGCGAGGGTTTGAAGCCCGGCCATAAGGTCAAGCCTCCAATCGCGCTTTTCCCTCGAATCGAAAAGACACAAGCTTAATTGGTCAATCAACGGCCAGCCTCCCTCGGATACCACCTATCGTGATTGATTCGCACTGCCATCTCGCCGACCCTAAATTGCGCGGCGAAATCGACGCCGTGATCAGGCGCGCCGCTGATGCGGGCGTGGGCACCATCGTTGCGGTGGGTGCTATCGAATCGCTCGAGACCGATCGGCTGACTGTCGAAATCGCGCAAAACAACCCTGAGGTTTACGCCATTATTGGCGTGCATCCGCACGACGCCAGCGACTGCGATCGCGCGCGTCTAAAAGCGCTGCGTGAGCTGGCCGGTTCAGATAGGGTGGTCGCCATAGGTGAAAGCGGCCTCGATTTTCATTACATGCGCTCGCCTCAAGCCGAACAGGAGCGATCGTTGCGGGCTCATCTGGAACTCGCCGGTGAACTTGAATTGCCCATCGCGATCCATTGCCGCGGCGCTGAACGCCGTCTGTGCGAAATCGTGAATGAGGTGGGTATGCCAAAGCGCGGCGGCGTAATTCATTGTTTCAGCGCCGACGCGGCGGCGGCACGCGAATTTCTTCAACTGGGCTTCTACATTTCGTTTGCCGGCATAGTCACCTTCAAGAATGCGGCGGCGGTGCGCGCAGCCGTCCCCATCGTTCCAGATGATTGCGTGATGGTCGAAACCGACGCGCCTTATCTCGCCCCGGAACCGCATCGCGGCAAGCGCAATGAACCCGCCTTCGTGATTCACACCGTCGAACGTCTAGCCGCCCTGCGCCATACCGAACCGTCAAAGATGGCGGAAATAACTGCGAACAACACCCGCCGCTTGTTCAACCTGCCCGCATAAACCCGGCATTTCGCGCCGGTTCACGAAACGTGACCGGCGGGGTTATACCTAGACGGATGGGAAGTCAGCCAAAACTCGAACTGCCGCCGCCCTTCGAGGAGGCGATGAACCGTCATGAGCGCGAGATTATGCGCTTCATCGTGCGCTCGACCCATGATCGCGAGGAGGCCCTCGACCTCTTTCAGGAGACCTGGCTGCGCGCTTACCGGGCGTATCCGCAGCTTGACTCCGCCAATGGCTTGCGGCCCTGGCTCTTTCGTATCGCCAGTAATCTATGCCTCAACCGCAGGCGCGATCGTATGCGCCACTCGCGTGTAATCGAAGCGGAAGACGGCAATGCGGATGTTACCGCGGACCCCAACGGTGGTGGTCATGACGCCGTGATGCATTTGCGCGCGAGCATCGAGCGCTTGCCGGCCAGGCAGCGACAGGTACTCATGATGCGCAAGTTTGCGGGGCTGGAATATGACGAAATCGCGACGGCACTCGGATGTTCGTCCGAGAGCGCGCGCGCGGGCGTATACCAGGCGCTGAAAAAGCTCAAGGCGGAGCTGTAAACAACCGCATTAACGGCGGAGTAAACGACGATGGACGATATCAAGCTCGACGATCTTCCAGTTAACGATGGGCCAGCGGACGCGGTTATCGATGAGATGATCCGCGTGGCGCATACCGGACTCATGCGCCGGCTGCGGCGGATCAAGCGCGCTCCGGCCGTCGCCGCCGTGATTGATTCGGCCTTGGGATACCTGCTGGTGGCGGCCAGCGCGCGTGGACTATTGACCGTTACTTATCTTGATACGCGTGACGGCAAAGCGGCGCTCGCGGCAATCCGAAGCAAGTACGACGTGCGCGAGGACGGCGATTTCGCCGCGCGAGTCGGCGCGGAAATTGAACGTTTTCTCAATGGCGACCTCGACGCGATCGCCCATCGCGAACTCGACCTGGGCCTGGTCGAGAGTGACTTCCAACGGCGCGCGCTGCGGCGATTGCGCAAGGTGCCAGCCGGTTCGGTAGTGACTTATCAGGCCTTGGCGGCAGCGATTGGTGCGCCCGACGGCCAACGCGCGATTGGTAATACGATGGCCTCGAATCCGCTGCCGATTTATGTCCCCTGCCATCGTGTGATCAAGTCCGACGGCACCATCGGCAACTATGGCGGCGGCGTTGATCGCAAGCTCAAACTGTTGCGTGCGGAGGGCTTCGAAGTGGGCCGCGACCATCGGCTACCCGCCGGTGCGGTTTACGGCCACATGGTCTCGCATATTTTTTGCCGGCCGACGTGCCATGCGGTTAAACGCTCCGAGCGCCGCAAATGGATAATCTTTGCCGACGCCGAGCGCGCCCGCCGTGGCGGGATGCGCGCGTGCAAGCTGTGTAAACCGGCGTGAGCTTGCCAGGCGAAATTGCGCTATTTTGGGTAGTATTCATCAAGTAGGTAGCGCACATCGGCGCGTCCGAGCACCTCGATAAAGCAGACCTGTTCAGCCGCGTTGAGATCAATGATCAGATAGCCTTCCAGCGCGGGCAACTCCACCACGCTGGCAACTTTGACTTCGTTGGCGGTGGCAAAGCTAGCGCAGTTCTCATCACGACAGTCGCAGATCGACTCGATGCGCAACTGCCGGAGTTGCTCCTCCAGCGGCTCCGCGCCGGTCCCTTGCAGCAGATGGACCATCTCTTCAAGGAAGTCGGGTAAAACATCGCCTATCAATGGTGCGGGCATGACAATCCAAGCCTAGATGAAAACGCCTCCTATTCAAACGCTACCCATCATCGCTGCAATATCGCGGCGACGGTGAAATCGGAGAAATAGCGGCGCCGAATCGTTCAGCGCTGGCATCGCGGACAGTAGAAACTCGAACGCTGGCCAACGATCACGCTTTTGATCGGCGTGGCGCAGACGCCGCAAGGCTGGCCCACACGCCCGTACACCGCCAGGAGGGTAACGAACGCTCCCGGTTCGCCCTGGGAATCGCGATAGCTGCGGAAAGTGGTACCGCGGCTACTAATCGCGGCGTTCAGAATCAGCGAGGTTGCCGCGACCACCTTTTCGAGCTCGGCGCGCGTCGTTTCGCCGGCTCGGCGGGTGGGACGAATGGCGGCGCGGAACAGAATCTCGGAGGCGTAAATATTGCCAATTCCGGCGACAATCCGCTGGCCCATTAAAACGTTTTTGATCGAAGCAGTACGCCGGCGTGTCGCGCGAAATAAATACTCCGCGCTGAATTGCTCGCTCAGCGGCTCAGGTCCGAGCCCTTTAAGTTCTTCGACCGCCGCCAATTCAGACCGCTCCACCAATTTTATCAAGCCAAAACGGCGCGGGTCGTTGTAAACCAAACGGCTGCCGTCGTCGAGCTCAAAAATGATGTGATCGTGGCGCGGATTAAAAACCTTGCTAAAACCTTCGCCCCGATGCGTCAGGCTACCGCTCATGCCAAGATGCACTATCATCACGTGGCCGCCGCTGAGATAGAGCAACAGGTATTTGGCCCGTCGTTCGATTCGCTCGATCGTGCGTCCGGCGACCATCGCGGCGAAATCCGGCGCGACGGTGCGACGCAAGCGCGCTTCAGCCACCGTCACGTTGACCACGCCGCGGCCGGTTGCCGAACGCGTAAGAATCCGGCGGAGCGATTCAACCTCCGGCAATTCAGGCATTGGCGGAGTCCCGAGCCGATGTTCTCGCCCTGATGATTGCGCGCGCGAGCCGAACAAAATCGCCGGCCGCGAGTGTCTCGGCCCGCGTCGACGGATCGATCGCGGCGGCAATCAGCAACGTTTCAGCTTTCGCGACGTTGACGCCGAGTCCATGGGCAAGAGCGTTGCGAATCATCTTGCGCCGCGCACAAAAGGCCGATCGTATCGACTCGCGCACGGCCTCCTCCTCGTGGTCAGCGAAGGCCCGCGCGGCGGGCTCAAACACCAGCACTTCGGCCTCCACGTTCGGCTTAGGATGAAAATTGCCGGACGCAACACGGAAATGTTCACCGATTTTCCAATAAAGCGCGACATACGCGCTGAGCGCGGCATAAGCGTGAGTGGCGGGGCGCGCGCGAATCCGCTCGGCCACTTCGCGCTGAAACATCAGCACCATCCGTTCGATCAGCCGGTGATGGCGGCAAAGCTCGTGCAAGATCGCGGCGGCCGCGTTAAACGGCAGATTACCAACTATGACAACTGGCGGCATCGCCGCGAGCTGCGCAAAATCGCAGGTGAGGAAATCCTCCGCGACAACCGTCACATTCTCATGCTCGGCAAAGCGCGCCTTCAACCTGGCGGCCAGCCGGAGGTCGAGTTCGACCAATATAAGCCGTCTAATCGAACGGGCGGCGATGCGCTCGCTGAGAATTCCCAAGCCCGGTCCGATTTCGACCACGGTGGAATCGGATGGCAGCGCGGCCGCATCGACAATTCGTTCCGCCATACCCGGCTGCACAAGAAAATTCTGGCCCCTTCCTTTGGAAGGGCGTACGCCCGCATCCGCCAAAGCCACGGCCATGGCGCGCGAAATCATAGCGGCAGGTTCGCCACGGCGTCGAGAGTGAGCGGGTCGCGTTCGCCTCGCAACAGCCGATAGGCACCGGCCATCGCGATCATCGCCGCGTTATCCGTGCAGTATTTCAACGAAGGCGCGACCAGGCGCCGCCCAGCCGCGCGCGCCGCCTCGTCCAGCACCGCGCGCAGCCGTGAATTCGCCGCGACTCCACCCGTCAGCGCGATCGTCGAGGCGTTGATTTCCTCTGCCGCCACCAATGCCGGCCGCACCAGCATGTCCACCACGGCGTCCTGGAAACTGGCGGCCAGGTCGGCGGGCTGCGTCGCTCCGTGGTCGTGCGATAAGAAAACCGCGACCGCCGTTTTCACGCCACTGAAACTGAGATCGAGCGGCGCGCCTTTGACACGCGCCCGTGGAATCCGCACACGCCTGGGATTGCCACGGCGCGCCAGTTCGTCGATCGCCTTACCCCCGGGATAGCCGAGCCCCATCAGGTGCGCGACCTTGTCGAAGGCCTCGCCCGCGGCGTCGTCACGGGTTGACCCCAGCCGCCGGTAATGTCCGAAATCTTCAACCGCGAAGATCGCGCTGTGGCCGCCGGAAACCACCAAGGCCAGGTACGGCATGGTTACTTCATGCTCCACCAGTGGCGCCAACAGATGGCCTTCGAGATGATTCACCCCGACCATTGGCAACCCGGTCGCCTGCGCAAGCCCCTTCGCCGTCATCAAACCAACCAGGAGCGATCCGACCAGGCCGGGGCCGCGCGTCACCGCGATACCGTCGAGGTCGGACAAGCCGCATCCAGCCGTCGTCAAGGTGCGCTCAACCACCGGCATGATGGTCAGTACGTGATTACGCGAGGCGAGTTCCGGCACGATCCCGCCGTACGCGCGATGAATGTCGTCCTGATTGACTACCGCGCTGGCACGCACGGTGGCGGCATCGGGCCGCGTGGTCTCAATCACCGCCGCGGCGGCGTCATCACATGAGGATTCAATTCCCAAGACCAGCATTGCACAAATTTAACACGGTCTAGTGTGGGTTCCGCAAATAACTTACGCGCCTACCCGCCACGCAGACCTCAAGGGGCGGCGGAGGGCGGGGCTTGCTCGGCCGGCGCGGGCGCGATGTCCGAAACCGTGGGCGGCGGCGCGGCAGCGTCGACTCCCGGCCCGTACGCTACGCCGGCAGTGGCGGGCGGCGGCTGCGCCAGACTGGTCTCCGCCGTCATCGTACCGCCCAGACGGCTCAGTCCGATCCGCGCCTTCAGGTTATTCGGCGCAGCCGTCAGCGCACGGCGATATGCATCGAATGCGTCGTCGTCGCGGTCCAATTCCTCGTAGCAGGTGCCCTCATCACTGATAGTTTCGCCGAGCCATTCGGGCATATTGCTGAAGCCAAGTTCCGCACGCTTGAAGAAGGTTAGCGCCTGCTCGTAATTTTGCTTGGCCATCCAGGCACGGCCGAGGAAAAAGTATTCATATGGATTGGCGGGATCAATCGAAACGGCACGCGCCAACGTGCGTAGCGCGTCATCGGCCTGGTTGGCATGAAGCCGCTGGCGGGCGTCCTCGGTCAGGCGCAACGAAGCCGCACGCGCCGGCGTGCCAGCCGCGTCTATTTCGGGCTGAAGCGACTGATCGGCGAGCTGGGGTCCGAGATCGACCGTACTCGCGTCAAGGGCTGGCGGCGGGTTGGCACCCGGCGTGGATTGGGTTTCACTGGAGCTTTCACCGTTGGTGGGCTGAGCGGCCGGCGAGAGTGGCGCCGATTCACCGTTGGACGTGCCGCTTCCCTCGTCATTCGGCCCGGTGGACTGCGTCCAAATCGGTGGATTTTGTGCCCCCGGAACGGCTGAAGTCGCCGCACCCGGTGACGGCGCGCCGGTGGGCATGCCCGCCTCGGGAGGGAGATTTTGCTCGCTAAGATGCGCCAGGATGAGCCGTCCCTGAGCCAGCGACGTCGGCACCAACTCCATGGGACCTCTGCGCAAGTCCAACTCTGTCATTCTGATTGCAGCGAAGAATCCCGGAAGTCTGCTGATCGTCTCTTGTTTTTTTTGGGATTCCTCACTTCGCGGACTCCGCTCAGAATGACAAACGAAGCTTTGGTGGATATTCACCAGCCGCCGTCCATCTGCGCTCGGATCGATACAGGCGGCCGGCGGACTCGCCATCACGGTCGAAACGGCGAGCGTCGCTGCCAGCATCACCGCCCCGGTCAGCAGCATCAACCGGGGATACGCCGGCGGAGCGAAACGAAGCAAGCAGGCAAGTCTGCGAGCTGCGCTAAAAAAGGATTGAACATGAGACATTAGTCGTTGGGCGAGGCGTCCGGCGGCATCCGCCACTCCGTGGTACCAGCATGCACCCCAGACGGCGTCGCCTCGCCGGGCGAAGCGTGGAATGGACAAGTCTGCGTCGGTGCCATTTCTTTGGGAAATACCCCTAGCGCGGTAACCGGGCAATACGGTCCCGCCAGATAGCCGGTCAACGGATCGACACGTGCCACCACTATGCCGGGCGGCATGGTGAAATCCAGGGCCGGACGCGAGGCGGTCGCCGCCTTCATAAAGGCGGTCCATGTCGGCAATGAAGCCTGCGCCCCGGTCAGCCCCAGGGCTTCTTTCTGATCGAACCCGGTCCATACCACGGCCAGCAGATTGGGCGTGAAGCCGGCGAACCAGGCGTCGACGGAATCGTTGGTGGTACCGGTCTTGCCGGCCGCCGGGCGCATAAAGCCGAAGCGGCGCGCGCCCTCGCCCGTACCATGATTGATCACCTGCTCCATCATGAAATCGATAGTGAATGCGAGATCGGGCGAAAGCACCTGGCGCGCTTGCAATTCATGACCCTGGATTACCTTGCCGTTCTGATCCACCACGGCGGTGACCGCGTACGGCGGTATCTCGAGCCCTTCGTTAGCCATAATCGCATAGGCCCGTGCTAGCTGCATCGGTGAGACCGGGGTTCCGCCGAGCACGATCGAGGGATAGGCGGGCAAATCGCCGAACCCAAGCTTCGCCGCCATCGCGCGCACATGGTCGAGGCCAATTGTGTCGGCCAGACGCGAAGTGGCGGAATTGAGCGATTCCTCCAGCGCGAATTCGAGGGTTACCCGGCCGAAGTAACGTCCCTTGTAGTTCCTCGGCGTCCAGCTCATGTCGCCGTAATTCCATGTAAAGGGCGTATCCTCGATATAAGTGGTCGGCAGAAAATGATTGGGGCCGCCGTCCAGGGTTTCCTGCAAAGCGGCCAGATAGGTCACCGGTTTGAAGGCCGACCCGGGCTGGCGGCGCGCTTGCGTACATCGGTTGAATTGGCTTTTGCGATAATTGCGCCCACCCACCATCGCGCGGATTTTACCGGTCTGCGGTTCAATCGCGATTAGACACGACTCCAGCTTCTCACTGGTCTCCTTGCGCCGCAGCCAGGGATGTTTCGCTTCGAGCAGATCGAGGTTCTGATCGACGGCGCGCCGCGCCTGCTGCTGCGTGTGCACGTCGAGTGTCGTGAAAATGCGCAAACCCTCGCCGGTTAATACCGAGGGCGGATAACGTTCCGCCAACTCGTGCTTGACGTAATCCATAAAGTAGGGCGCGTCATTGGTTTCGCGCACCGGCTCGCGCGTACGAATCGGTTCGACCACGGCCTGGTCATAAGCGGCCTTGCTGATGTAGCCGTCGGCCAGCATCGAGGCGAGCACTTCGTCACGGCGGCGCTGAGCCTGCGCCGGATGGCGCAGTGGATTGTAGTAATTGGGCGAGCGGATCATGCCCGCGATGGTCGCCATCTCGGCAATCGTCAGGTCCCGCGGTTCTTTCGAGAAATAATACTCGGAGGCCTCCCAAACGCCGTCGATACCCTCCTGGCCGCGCTGTCCCAGGTAGATGTCGTTGATGTAGTTGTCCAAAATGTCGCCTTTGGAAAAATGGTCCTCGGCGATATAGGCCATCACCGCCTCTTTGGCCTTGCGGCGCCAATCACGCTTGCTGGTCAAGAAGAAATTCTTCATCAACTGCTGAGTCAGCGTCGAACCACCCTGGCGCACCTGACCAGTGGTCGCGTCAACCCACGCCGCCTTCAACGTGCGCACCAGGTCGATGCCGTGATGCTCGTAAAAGCGATGGTCCTCGGCGGCCAGGATGGCGTCGATGAAGGCGGGCGGAATATCCGACAGCGGCACCAGGCGCCGCTGCTGCCAATCACCCTGAAAAATCGCGCCCAGCATCTCTGGCTCGAGCCGCATCGAATAGATCGGACGATGCGTGACGCTGTCGTCGATTGACTCGATGGTCGTGTCGGGCGCGACCCGCATGACGACCAGTTCACCCGGGAAGCTCTCGTACGGATAGTCGAAGGCGTGCAGGAAAACGACGAGGCGGCCGGTCTTTTGATCGTAGCTGTAAGCGCCTCGATAATTCACCTGGCCCAGCGGCACCTTATGATAATTTAGCCGCGCCAAGCGTTGAAAAAAGCCGATATCGTCGAGCCGCTGCCCGCTATAGATGGTGGTCGAATCGGAGTAGACCAGCGAC
>JBOHWM010000569.1:0-7020 GCA_050736555.1 Binataceae bacterium (SeqCode) | reverse complement strand
GTTCGGAACCGTCACCCGCAATAAGGGGCGCCTGGAGCAGGGCGGCACGCAGGTTGATGTTGGAACGGCGACCGGCATCAGCCATGGCGCGGCGGCGCGCATCGCGGCGCTCGACGCCACCGCCTATTCGAGCGGGACCGAGACCAACGGGCTGATTCGGGAATACGCGCGGCAATTGGCCAAGTCGCCGAAAGCCGCCCGGTCCGGGATACTGCGGGACGCCTATCACGCGATTTACGACGCGCTGGAGAAGGACTTCGGCGCACAGACTTCGTTGGGTGGTATCACGCCGGAAGCCGGACCGGGCCAAGGCAATTTGCTGACGGGCACATCGAAGCCGTTGCCGCCGAGAGCAAATAACGCCGCCACCGAACCCGAGCCAACGTCCCCATCCGCCGCCGAGCTCGGGGCGGCGGGACAGGGCGGCATATTCGCGGCACCGGAAGGCGGCGGCAAAGGTTACACGGATTTTGGCGCGGCGGTGATTCCGGGCGCGCGCGAGTTTGTTGAACAAGACGTCGTTCCAACGGTCAAACAAACGCTCAATGCGGCGGTCAATACCCGCAAGGGCCTCAAGAAGCTTCTCGCGCCCGCTTCGGCCAGCAAGGACGCCTTCACGGCGGCCACGATCGTGTCGCGGCGGCGCTCGGAACTCGCCAACGATCGCGCGCTGGTGGAGCGCGGCTTGCGCAAGCTGACCCGCTACATGGACAGTCAGCCGGAAGCCGTGAAGGATAACTTCATCGACCGCATGGAACGCGGCCAAGCCCAGCGCACGCCGGAACTTCAGGAAATCGCCAACACCTTGCGTACGACGCTGGACCAGCGCCGCGAGAGCATTCAGAAGCTAGGCAAGGAAATCAAGAAACCGCTGCTCGAGCATTTCCACCAGGATTACTTTCCGCATCTGTGGCAGGACTCGCAAAAGGCCGAGCAGGTATTTCAGCGGGGGCCGCGTGGCTCGCTATCCGGGCCGGGGAGCTTCCTGAAGCATCGCACCTTCGATTATTACGCCGAGGGCAAAGCGGAGGGGCTGAAGCCGGTCACCGACAATCCGGTCACAATGGTCGGGCTCAAAGATTATGAGATGGCGAAGTATGAGAGCGGCGTGCGCATCATGCAGGATCTGAAGGAGCAAGCCTTGCTCAAGTTCATACGCGGCGGTGCGCGCCCGCCCGCGGGCTATGTGCGGGTCAACGACAAACTGGCGCGAGTGTTCCGGCCAGTGGAGGTGCTCGGCAAGGAAATTGGCGAGGCGACCTTGAACCAACGTGAGATGTACGAGCCGGAAGCGGTCACCGTCCATGAGACGCATCCGGCGGTCCTCAAAGCTGGCGAATGGTATGCGCCCGCGGATGTGTCACGGATTATCGACCATTACCTGTCGCCCGGCCTGCGCTCGGTCACTGGCGAGACGCCCGTAAACGCCTATGACGCGTTGCGTTCTTCCTCAAATATCGCGAACCAGGTGCAGCTTGGTATGTCGGCTTTCCACCTCACCACCACCACCGCCAACGCGGGCGTCTCCGATCTTGCGTTGGCGCTGCAACGTGGTGTGAAAGGCGAATTCAAGGATGCTGTCAAATCCTTCATACGGTCGACGCCGGGCGTCGGGCTGGCGCAGGACCTACTGGGGCCGGGGCGCAAAATGTTCCGGCAGTTCCACGGCGTGAGCGATTATGGGCCGGAGTACGAAAAAGCGGTCGGCGACTATATCAAGTCGGGCGCCAACTTCGAGCAGTCACGTGAATTTATCGACAACTGGAGCGACGATTTCCGCGCCGCGCTGGCCCATGGCAATCCCATCGGCGCGGTGCTACGCGCGCCGCTCGCGGTGCTCGAACAAGCCGCCAAGCCGCTGTTTCAGTATCTCGTGCCGCGAGCCAAAGCCGCCGCGTTTTTTCGGCTCAACGAATTCGAACAGGCCAAACTACCGGCTGGCACTTCCGAGATGGACCGGTTGAAGGCCGCCTACCAGGTCCAGAACACGATCGATAACCGCTTTGGCGAACTCAACTACGACAAGCTTTGGTGGAACAACAAGGCCAAGGATTTGGCCTTCGTCGCGTTGCGGGCGCCGGGCTGGCTGTTGGGCACGATGCGGGAATTGGGCGGCGGCGCGGCCGACCTCGCCAGCGGTAAAGGTCTGACGGCGCGTGCCGCGTATACGATCGCACTGCCCGTTTGGACCGCGCTGTGGGGCTCGATGCTGCAATATGCCGTCACCGGCACCTTTCCGAAGGTGGAGGAGAATGCGCGCGACACCTTGCGTAACTTCTTCGCGCCCATAATCGGGCCGAATGGCGTGCGGGGATGGCTGCCCACCTACATGAAGGAAGTCTACCATCTCGGCGCCGCGCTCGACGGACTCTATTACGGCGACACCAGGCCGGCCAGCGGCTATATCGCGAGCAAGCTTAACCCGACCGTCCAGCTTGGTTCCGACCTTATCCGCAACCGCACCTATCCGGATACTCAAGTGCGCAATCCCGAGGATCCGATCGGTGCGCAAATTGGTGAGGTGCTGCGGCATGAAGGCTCCAGCCTGCTGCCGTTTACGGTGCAGAACCTCGTGCGTGAGCGCGAGCTAGGCGCGTCGGCCTCAACCGCGGGAACGCTTTCGAGCTTGGGCGTGACGCCCGCGCCGCGCGCGCTTCAGCAATCGGCTTTCGAGAATTATATCGACAGTAAAATCGGCGCGCGGATGCCCGAAGAGGCGATGACCCAAGAACAGGCCAAGCGTTTCCAGCGGCGGCGCCAGGCGATCACGGACCTGCGGGCGGGTAAGAGCGCGGATCTGCGTGGCCTCGGCAAGGGTGACCTCAATTACATTCTGCGGGAAGTGCGCCAGCCGCCCATCGTCGATCGCGCGATGAGGCTGTCATTGCCGGAATTAGCGCAAGGACTGCGTTATGCGACGCCGGATGAGAAAAAAGCGATCGTTGGTGTTATCAACGAGAAGCTGAAACGCATCGGACAATTGCCGCCGGAACAGCAAGGGCGGGTGGTCGACGAGTTAAGGACGGGGATGGGCGGCTGATGGCGTGGGGAAAGCCCATACCAATGGCGCCCGGCTTCGCGCCGGATCTGTCGCCGCTCACGCCGGGCCTGCTGCGGGCGACGGATGCCGTCTATCCCACGGTTAAGGGCTATCGGGCGTTGCCGGCATTGGTATCAATCGCGCCGGCGTTGCCCTCGGCCTGCGTGGGCGCTTATCTTGCGAAATACCTGGCCAGTGGGATTGACAATGTTTTCGCCGGAACCGCCGCCCATCTGTACCTTTTGCAGGCGGGAGCGTTTGTCGAAAACGATGGCGGCCAGAATTTCAACGCGCCGTCATGGAGCTTCGCCCAATTCGGCAATGACACCATCGCGACCGACCTGAACGATGTGCCGCAAGTTTCCGCCAATGGCGCGGCGTTCACCGCGCTGGGCGGCGGTCCGCCCAACGCCGCGATCGTGGCGGCGACTAATAACTTCGTCTTCCTGCTGAATTGGGGCGACGCCAACAGCAACAAAATCGGCTGGAGCGGCATCGGCAACGACGCCCTGTGGAGCTTCAATATCGCCGACCAGTCGGGGAATATCCAGTTGCAGACCACGCCCGGACCAATCACCGCGGGGCTTGACCTGCAGAATCAAATCATTGCTTACAAGGGGAGCTCGGTTTACGCCGGAACTTACAGCGGCAACGTTTCGGTGATCTGGGGCTTCGCGCCGATCACCGACGCGACGGGGGTGGCGGCGCGGAGCTGCGTAATCAACTTGGGCGACCGGCACATTTTCGTGGGTCCCGACGATTTCTATATTTGCGACGGCTACAGCGTGGCGAATATTCCGGAAAACCCGATCAAGGAATGGTTCTTCGGGCTACTCGACGCGACCTATGCGGCCAATGTCGTGGGCCGCTACGACCAGGTTAACCGGATCGTCTATTGGCATTTCCCCTCGATCACCGCGAATCCGCGCGGCACCCGCGACCATTGGGTGGCGTGGAACTCGCGCATCAACAAGTGGGCGATGGGCAGTAGCCTGAGCATCGAGGCGGCGCTGCCGGAACTCGACGCCAACGGCTATCCAGCGGTCTTCAAGACCGATCATTCGATGTGGGAGTATTCGGCGGCCGCGAACAACTTCAGTATCACAAGCGGCGACATCGGCGACGTTAATCATCGGCTGTCGGTCTTTGGGCTACGTCCGCTGTTCGCGGTGGCACCCGCGACGGCGACGCTGCAAGCCTACGCGCGCGATAAGTTGGGTGGCGCACTGATTGCCGGACCGCAAGTGGCGCTGAATCCCGACGGAACCTTTCGCTTCCGTCAAGGCGGCCGGTTTCAATCGTTCACGATCACCGCCAGCGCCGACACGGAGATCGTCGGCTACGAGCTCGATAGCGCGATTGGGGGTTTGCGGTAAGTGGGCAATATCATCTTGCTGCCGCAAACCAACTGGCCGGTGGTGCCGCCGGGAACCGATCCCAAGCTGGCGAAGTATATCAACGATCAGCTCTCGTTGATTGCGCGGGCCTACAACGGCCTATTGCTGCAACTGGGATTTGCCTCCACGAACCCACAAGGCGGCATCAACCTCGATACTCAAGTAATCGATGGCGCGACCTATGGGCGCGTCAAGCAAGCCGCGCTTACGACCGGCCAGCCCGATTTGAGCAAAGCCGGCGTCATCGGCAAGAGCCAAGCTAACATTGCGGACGATCCGACGACCGGGCGTTCGGCGATGCTGGATTTTGATTACCCCGACTTCAGCGCGGCGACGTGGGTCAACATCGGCACCTGGGTGTTCAACCGCATTCCCTCGTCAATTACCTTCGAGTTCATCGCGGGGCCGGGCTATAACACCGCCAACAACAGCCAAGGCTTCGCGCTGCTCACGCTGCGGTCGAGCAACAACATCAGCGGCGCGCCCAATCTCACGGGCGCCACATTTCTTCATTTCGGCAACAATTACATCACCCCGCAGATAAAGATCGCGGCGACTGGCGGCAGCACGTCGCAGTCGAACAATAGTTGGGACATCCACGTGGAGTTCGACCAGTTCTGCGGCGGCCATATGCTGGTGCGCAAGCGCCAGGGCGACAGTTTTACCCCTTCGATGGCGACGGCGGCCGATCCGGGACCGGCGTCGAGCACGGTAGTGGTGGCGACCGGCTCGGTGCTGCATGACCACACCGGCAAGATTCATCAAGCTCAGCAGATAGGCGGCGTTGCCAAGACCGCGTTGGTGATGTCCGACCTGCACGATCGGGTATCGGCCACGATCGGCGGTTCGGGCAATACCGGGATGGACAACGTCGATGACGGCGCCACGTTCAAACGGCTCGCGGGAGTCAGCGCGAGCAACCTTGCGACCTCAGGCTCGTATACTGGGCAATCGGTGGGCACCGCGGCCATCGCGAATCAGGCGGTGGGCACCGGGCAGATTGCCAATCAGGCGATCAACACCGGGCAGATTGCCAACAACGCGGTGACCGCAACACAGGTGGCGGCGGGTACGATTGGCGGCACCAACAGCTTGGAAAATACCGGCACCGTCAGTGTATCGCCCTACAATACGTGGGTTGACCTCGACGGCGGCATCACCGTCACGATCAACGAGAGCACCGACGTTATCCGCTGCATCCTCACGATTATCGCGGGCCGCGTGACCAACGCCAACGCGGCCGATGAGCTCCAGTATCGCGTAATCCGCACCGACACCGGCGCCGTGGTGTTCGGGCCCTTCAGCAACGGCATCACCGCGATGCAAAACGCCAATCAATCGTCGGCCGCGCTGGGCGCCTCGCTGATGAATCTCGCCACTTCCGGTTTTGCGGCCGGAAACTACACCTTCCAGCCGCAGATGCTCTCCGATAACGGTTCGGGTTCGGGCAAGCTGGCAATTACGATCACCGATTCGATTTTCGAGGTGCAAGTCAAAAAGTAGGACATGGCTACTGGCGTTACGGTGGGCGGAGTGGTTGGGTGCGAGCGGTGACGATGAAGTGGTGGGCGCATATCACGCCGGGGGGCGGGGTGACGCAATATGGCATGTTCAGCGGCGGTACGCCCGTGCCGATGAATCCGAGTCATGACTTGGTGGCGTTAAGCGCGGATGAATTTCAGCGAGTGCGTGCGCGGCGGGATAACGGCTGGCGCTGGCAACACGGCAAGGGACTGCACCGCAAGCGGGAAATCAAGTTGAGCGCGAGCCGTTATGAATTCACCGCCGAAGAGGACACGGAGCTTAGCTGGACGCCCGCGGTCAAGGTGCGCTTGGTCTGCAATGGCATGTTACTCGATGGCGAATACGATTCGCCCGAGAAGTTCGCGCCGCCGCATGGCGCCGGTATCTACCAGGTGCGGATTTGCGACGACAACTCGATTTCGAACCTGATCACGCTGGCGGTCGGCACGCCAGAAATCCCGGCGCCCAAGCCTGACGGGGCCAAGCCATGATCGACACCAGCAAGGCCGGCTTTGCGTGGGATCCGCGCCAGCCTCACGCGGCTCCGCCATGGCGGCGCTTGAGCGAGGCCATTGAGGCACTGCATCAGGCCGTCATGGCAGCGAGCAAAGAACAAAGCCGCCAACTTGAGATGCTCGCGCGGGAGATCGTGCTGCATCGCGCGGCGGTAATGGAAAGCGTGGAGCTGCAAAAGAAACTGAACGCGGCGGTCGAGCGGCAGATCGAAGCCGTCGACGCCCATCGCGCCAAGGTCGAGGAGAGTATGCGCTTGAATAAGGGAGATGGTTTACCGTGAGCGCCGTAACCGACTGCTACGGCGAGTTTATCGGCCACGCGCTGCGGGAAGCCAAGCGCGTAGCCATTCAGGAAACGGCAACGGAGTTGGCGGAGGAAATCCGCTGGCACATGCGGACGCTCGAGACCACCAAGGGCGTGCGCCCGGCCATGGTCAGGGCCGCCGCGCTGATGTGCGGCGCTCGCAGAGGCGTTGGCGAAGACGAATTGATCCGGCGGGCGGCGGCGGTTGAGCTGCTGCATCGCGCCTCGTTGGCGGTCGAT
>JBOHWM010000568.1:0-2443 GCA_050736555.1 Binataceae bacterium (SeqCode) | reverse complement strand
GGGGTACCGTCACCAGTGCGGACGCGTACCGGCGCCATCCCCAGGCATGCGATCGCTTCCATCGCTTCGCCGCCGGTATTGATCAATTGATGAACCGCGTCGGACGGGATGATGAGCGTGCTGTCCGGTCCGTAATCGGTCGCCACATCTTCGATGATCAAGCGGCCCGAGCCTTTCAACACAACGATTACTTCTTCACAGGCGTGGCGATGTACCGGAGTGGCTCCGCCCGGCGCAATCGTCTGACGCCATACCTCTATCGTACGCATGCCGGCATCTTTGCCTGCGATCGTCTGATGGCGAATGCCGGGAATTTCAAATGCGGGCAGATTGTTGTTATCCACGACTGGCATGTGATCATCCTCCTTCACCGGGGTCTCAGAGTTAATAGCGGTCCTTCAGCTCGCGGGCCTTGGCAAAAATTGCCACCGGATCATCGCTCAACGATGGATCGGCACGCTTGAGATTGGCGCGCAATTCATCACTGCTGGTGCGCAGAAACGGATTGAAACTCTTCTCCTCGCCGATCGTCGATGGCACCGTGAATTGACCGGCGGCGCGCCGCTTCACCGCCCATTCGTGCTTGGCTTTGAGCGCGCTGTTGTGCGGTTCGAGCGTGAGCGCGAAACGCAAATTCTTTTCCGTGTACTCATGACCGCAATAGACCGCGGTGTTATCCGGAAGCGCGGCCAGCTTGGCGAGCGAATCGACCATCGTTTGGGCCTTACCCTCAAAGACGCGGCCGCATCCACCGATAAACAGCGTATCGCCAGTGAAGACGGCGTTTAGCTGCGGAAAATAATAGGCGACATGGCCGTTGGTATGCGCCGGGATGCCGATCACGCGGCCTTTGAGCGAGCCGATCTCAACCGTACCGCCGTCATCCACGAGGTTGGTCTGCGCCGGGATGCGCCCACCCTCGGCGCGTGCGCCATAGACCCGCAAGCCAGGTATCGCCCGTACGAGGTCCTGGTTGCCGCCAACGTGGTCGGGATGCCAGTGCGTCGGCAGCACGGCCACCAGTTTGAGCCCGTGCTGCTTGACGGCGGCGAGTACCTTATCGGCTTCAGAGCAATCGACCACGCCGTATTCCATGCTGGCGTCGTCGGCCACCAAGTAGGCGTAATTATCTGAGAGTTGTGGCACGACGATTATAGCCATCGCAGCCTCCCATTATCGATCGTGTTGATGTTCAAAAACACGCGGACTCCCCGTGCGATATTCACGCCATGATATTGTAACCGACATCGACGTAAACCGTTTGGCCGGTGACGCCGCTGGAGAGGTCACTCAACATCGCCGCCGCCATCTTTCCAACTTCCTCTGGCTTCATCGCACGGCGCAAGGGCGAGCGTTCCTCGACTTCATGCACCATCGTATGGAAACCGTGAATCGCCGCTGAAGCGAGGGTGCGGGCAGGTGCGGCGCTGAGTGCGTTGACGCGGATATTTTTGCTTCCCAGATCCAGCGCCAGATAGCGCACGCAGGCTTCCAGCGCCGCTTTCGCCACGCCCATCACATTGTAATTGGGAATTGCGCGGACCGCGCCAAGATAGGTTAGTGTGATAATCGCGCCGCCCTTGGATTCCATCAGCGGCTCCGCCGCGCGCGCCAGCGCCACTAATGAATAGGCGCTGATTTCGAGCGCACGCGCGAAATTGGCGCGATTGACGTTGAGGAAGCGATCGCGCAAGTCCTCGCGCTCGGCGAAAGCCACCGCATGCACCAGCATATCGAGTCCGCCCCACCATTCCTTGAGCCGGCCCATCACGACGGCGATATCGGCGTCGCTGGTCACGTCGAGTTCGCCGGCGATGCGCGCGCCAATTTGCTCGGCCAGCGGACGCACGCGTTTTTCCAGCACCTCACCCTGATAAGTGAGAGCAACTTCGGCGCCTTGCGCCTGCAGCTCTCGCGCGATCGCCCAGGCGAGGCTCTTTTCGTTGGCGACGCCGATCACCAGCGCCCGTTTGCCGTCCGCAATTCCCATCCGGCGGGCTCCCTTCGATTTAATTCGTGAAGCGGATCATAGCGCAGTCTCCCGCATGGATAGAATCCGCCTGATAGAAATGAATGCGGCGGGCGCGGCGACGGCCCAAGGAACCTGATTAAACGACGATTTTCATCCCGTCAGAGGCCATTTCGATTCCGACCTCGCCGTCGTGCTCCAGCACCTCGCGCCCAATATGGGTCAGCATCATGCGGCCAACGTTGAAGCGTGCGCGATTTTTCGCCAATAGCGGATAATTCAGATGGAAACCGAGTTGAGTACTCTCGAAATAGGTACATTCGCAAAGGAAAAGATCGGCACCCGCGCTGAAGCTGATCAACTCCTCGGTCCATCCGCTATCGCCGGTGAACGCGACGGTTTTGCCTGCCATCTCGACACGCAGCGCAAGCGAAACATCGGGTTTCATGTGCGGAGTGCGCATCGTCGTGACAC
>JBOHWM010000567.1:0-4885 GCA_050736555.1 Binataceae bacterium (SeqCode) | reverse complement strand
ACCTACGACGAGGCGATTGAGCGGCTCAAGGCCAAGGGCCTTGCCGTCACATGGGGTGACGACCTCGGCGGTGACGAAGAGACGGCGCTCTCGAGCGATTTTGACACACCTGTAATGGTGCATCGCTATCCGGCAGCGTCCAAGCCATTTTACATGAAACGCGACCCCTCGCGGCCCGACGTCGCATTATGCGTGGATATGCTCTCGCCTGAAGGCTATGGCGAGATAATTGGCGGCGGGCAGCGCGAGGACGATTACGAAACCTTGCGCCAACGTCTCGTCGACAACGGTCTGCCGCTCGAACCCTTCAACTGGTATCTCGACCTGCGGCGCTATGGCTCGGTGCCACATGCGGGGTTTGGGATGGGAATCGAGCGCGCGGTGTCATGGCTGTGCGGGATTCATCACGTACGCGAGGCCATACCCTTCCCGCGCATGATGGAACGCCTCGAACCGTAACGCGGCATTCGTTCGTGCAAAATACTCCGAGCAACGCGAGCGCTCTTTCGACCGCCGGCATGGAGTGCCGCTCGCTGCTCGAATCTTTTTGCACGAACGGTAACCCTTAGAGGTTCAGCGATTCTAATACAAGCGGGATTATGATGTCCGCGCGGCCGTTACGGCTTCGCCGCGGCGGCTTTTGATTGAAGCGGAGCCAGCCTTCATATCCATTAGTTCACCTGATAACACCCGAAGTTAACGAGTGACTGGATCGTCGTTGAAATGCACGCATGCGGACAATTGTCAAGCTGACTTGCGAACATCCATCTTTGTCCAAGGCATTGCTTGCGCGGCGTCGCACGCGCTAGATCAAACTACGGTCAGTGCGATTGATTGTGGCCGTTCACCTGCGATGTCGCACGACCTGGGGACGACCGAATTGCTGTGGACGGAAGCTCAGGCCGTCCGGGGTTGTGCGTCAGACCATCGGGCCGCGACCGGGATCGTGATGCGGAGAGCAAGGCGGGCGGATGGGCAAGCGATGCTGGAGCGTGCTCGTACGAAGAGAGCCGCTCATGGATTGGATTGGGACTGGCGTCGGTGAGTTGAAAATTGCGGCAAATCGCCGCGACGCACCTCGCGTATCTGAACCGGCCTCCGCGCGGCGCACCCACGCCACACAATCACGCGCACATAAAGCACTTGATGCGGTCAATAGCCGGCCGTGTACCCACGGGAGCGGACCGGTGAGGGCTTGCGTCAGGACCAAAGGAGGTTGAGACCTTGCGAACCGGACCCTTGGTGCGCAGAGGCGCGAACGTCTCGCGCCTGGTTCAAGGAACTCCCACGCTGTTCCATCGCACAGCCAGCTCAAAAGGCTTACGCGAAAGTCAGCCGTCGATCTCACGCGATTTGCCGATACTCAGCCCGCCATCCTTTGAAAATCCCTGCTCCCATACCGAATGCCGCCTGCCAATCAACCTGAGGCGTTTTCTTGCCGATCAACTTGGCGCGGCGGTCAATATCGATAACGACACGATTCTCAACGTGGCCGCCAACGCCGACGAACGCACCTTGAGCAAGCTGGCGCGAGCGATCCGGCGCTACTCGACCGAGCGCGCGCACGAGGCCTGGATTGAATGCGCGGTAGCGCTAACGCGCTTCGAGGATGAGGCGCGCATCAACGAACCGTCTCAGGCCGTGCTGTGTATGCGATGTGTGCGGGTCGAGTTCGGGAGTACCGATGCCCATCGTGGCGCTGGTTGCCTCGCCGTGAGCCTGGCGACCGCATTCGGGGCGGGTGCCGAGCCGGGCGAGCCGCATGAATATCCGGCTGGCATCACGGCCGCGCGCTTACAGAAGGTGATCGAGGAATTTCGCGCGCTGCGAGCGGGCTTCGGCCTGCCGCACTATGAGTTGGATTGTTATCTGACCAACGCGCAGGTGACCTTCACGTGGCGGCCGCTGCAGGAGCCGCATCGCTGCTAGAGCAAACTCCGCGGAAGCTTTCTGTCATCCCGGGAGTTTGTGAATTTTGGGCCCCTCGAAACCCGATTGCCGCGCTGACATGGTTGTCATCTCGAAGGAAGTGAAAGATCGCGCGGCATCCTTTGGCCGCGTGATTTTGCCCGGATTTGGTGAAGGGCGGAAGCTTCACGACCGCAAAAATGGTGGCCGCGAGATCCTTGCTTAACGCAACTCGCGGACTCGCTTCGCTCAGGATGACCTGTTGGGAGCGTGAGAGCAGTTAAGGGATACGATACTAGACTAGGACGAAACCATCGATTTCCGAAAGTGCGCGCAAGCGGCGACGAACTGCGCCGCCAGTGACGGATTAGACGCCCAGTGGGCATGGACGTAAGAGGCCAGCACATTTTTGGATTGGTAGCCTTCATTAAAGGGCGCGCCGCCCCATCGCGGCCGCACCGTGTAGACGCATTCCGTTTGTAACGCCGGCTCCAGCGTTGAGTAGCGGAACTGATGGCCACGAAAGCGCTGGCCCGCGCCGCCGAGAATCGAAGCGGTTCGCGTTTCCACTTCCACATAACCCAGTGCCTGCAAACGCTCATGCATTACCGTGTCGCCTTGGAAAAGGCCCGCCATCGGCCAGCGTTTTCCATCCAGCGTGCGGATGGCCGCGCTCAAATACATCAGCCCGCCACATTCGGCATAGATCGGGCCGCCGCGCGCGGCAAATGCCCTGACTGCTTTAAGCATCGGATGGTTTGACGAAAGCGCTTCGACCTGCGCTTCCGGATAGCCACCACCAAAATAAAGTCCGTCTACCTCCGGCAGCGTGCGATCAGCGCTCGGTGCGAAGTGAACCAGCTCGGCTCCCAATGCTTCCAGCCGGCGCAGATTGTCGGCGTAATAAAAATGAAACGCGTCGTCGAAGGCGATGCCCAGCCGGCATCGCTCGCTTACGCTCACGGGCTTGTCGGGCACATCTGAAATCAAGGGCGAGGTGGCGCGGGCGAGGCTCAGGATACGGTCGAGGTCGCACCATCGTTCCATCAGCGCTCCCCATTTGGCAACGCGGACGCGCGAGACGGCGTCATTGGCTGCGCGAATCAATCCCAGATGCCGTTCAGGAAAAGCGCCGGCGGAGAAAACCGGCAAGCCGCCAACGATCGGAACCGTCGGCGCGCTCTGGTGCAGGATCTCGACGTGGCCCTGGCTACCGACGCGATTGCAGATAAGGCCGGCGAGCTTAACCTGCGGATCGAAGCGGGCAAAGCCCAGCGCGAGCGCCGCCACCGTGCGCGCGATTCCCGCCGCATCGATTACCAGCAGCACCGGGGCGTCGAGCCACTTCGCGATTTGCGCCGTGCTGCCATCATCGCTGGCCGGGCTGGCGCTATCGTAAAGTCCCATCATGCCTTCGACCACCGCGATATCCGCATCGCGCGCGGCGGTGGTAAAGGTCGCCAAGACCGCCTCCCGTCCCATCATCCAGCCGTCGAGATTTTGTGAAGGACGGCCGGCGGCGAGTGCGTGATAAGTGGGATCAAGATAATCAGGCCCGCATTTGAACGGCGCGACCGTCAATCCACGCGCGCGCAGTGCGTCGATCAGGCCGACTGTCACCGAAGTTTTGCCCACCCCGCTGGCGCTGGCGGCAATCACGATGCGTGGGATATTCACGCGGGTCCCTCTCCAGTTAGCCGATCACGATGCGAGCGCCCGCGGCTGAAGCGGGGTCGAGCAGCCGCGACGCGCCAGCCGGACCTGCGAGCACGACTTCGAGCGGTGACGGACCACGCATCCGCAGCCGCTCCTCGACCAGGCCGGCGCCGTCATTGCCAAGCATTTGCAGTTCATGCGGGCCGATCATGAAGCGCAGGCCGTTGCCGCCGAGATCCCCGCGTTTGATTGCTTCACCCGCCACACCCAGAGCTTTCCGATAGATGTGCGCGATGGAGGGAACATCGCCGACGGCGAGTGTGAGCGTCTTGATGCCGGTCACGCCGTTGCGATGGGAGTGTTCGCGCGGCACACGTTGATCGCGCGGCGTCTCATCGCGGATAAAAAACGGCACCACTCCGCGCTGAGCGCCTTCCACGGTCGCCAGCACCCAGCTCAATTTATAGCCGTCGGGGCGCTCACGACTCATGCGAAACGGCTTTGTGATCGCGGCACCGGCTTGTCGAAACGCGGCGGCGTCGGCTTCGAGATCGTTCGTGCGCACGCAGAAATCAGTAAGGCCGCCGCCATGCCTAAGGGCCGCATACCACGGATGGGGTGTGGCTGAAAGCGGCGGGAGAAAGGCAATCAGTTCGAAATACGCGCCGTCGGCAAAGGCGACCAGGGCGTTATGCGTGCCGATTGCAGGATGGCGTCCGCCGCGTACGACGGTAAAGCCCAAGCGCCAGTAACTATTGATGGCGGCTTCGAGATCGCTCACCACGATCACGATATGATCAATTGCCGTAACCATTACGTGTTCTCCACCGTGCACTAAAGCAGAATGTCGGTAATCACGGCCCGCACCCCCTCTCTTTTTCCTCCGCAAAAAAGCGGGAGAGACGATCCAGCAAATAGTGCTCCTAGTCTATTGCGGTATGGCGGACACAGCCAGCGACGATTCGCCGCTTCGCCCGGAGCGACGCACTTAGTCGCGCACCGGTGCCCCTTTGAGATACATCGGGCCGGTTGGTTTGGGCACGCCGCCGGCTGGCTCCAGCGTGATTGCGCTGGCCAGGATGCGTTCGCCGGCGGGCGGCATCGAAGAAGAAACCGTCGCGGCGCCATGCGGTCCGGGGGTGAAGAGGGCGGCTTCCACGGGCCCACTCTTCGCACCAATCCACCAGAGTTCATATTGCTTGCCCTGTGGCGGGCGTGGCAATCCGGCGACCTGCAGCATCGCATGCCCGCGCGAAGGGCTGAAGGCGAGCACGCCGGCCGCTTTCGGCGCGGGCGGCAGCGGGCCGAGTTTGATCGTGCG
>JBOHWM010000566.1:0-16443 GCA_050736555.1 Binataceae bacterium (SeqCode) | reverse complement strand
GAATATTATTCGAATGACGCTTTTCGATTGTCTCGGCGGGCTCAAACTCATTATTTTTGGCGGGTTACGCTTGTCATACGCCATGGCTTATGACATCAATTCTCCAATTCCCGTTGAAGCTTACTGCCTGATGAACCTGTAGCCATGGCAACGGGTCGTCGGGGCTGGAAGGAAGGTGGATAGTGCGAATGAGACGACAGTTGGGTTTATGGCTCATGGGAATAGCCGCCATCTCGTTGGCTTCGGGATGCGGCTCCATGAGCGAACGCGGCAAGTGCATTCTGACCAGTGCCGTGGCCGGCGGTGTGATCGGCGGCGGCATCGGTACCGGAGTGGCACTCTCAAAGAAGAATCAAAGCACCTATTTGGCATGGGTGGTCCCGACCGGAATCGCCGGTGGTGCCGTAGTGGGCGGAGTTGCCGGCCTGTTGATGTGCCCGAGTCCACCACCACCAGCTCCGCCGCCACCTCCACCGCCGCCACCGCCGCCGCCACCTCCACCGCCGCCTCCGCCAGCGCAGAAGATTATTCTGCGTGGAGTGCATTTCAATTTTGACAAGGCGATCATCCGCGAGGTGGATAAGCCGGTGCTCGATGAAGCCGCGCAGACCTTGAAAGAGAATCCGAACGTCAAGGTCTATGTGAACGGCTACTGCGACGCTATCGGCACGGTGCGTTACAACCTGAAGTTGTCACAGCGGCGCGCCAACGCGGTTGCGCGATATCTGGAGGGTCAGGGCATTTCGTCCGATCGCCTGATACCGCAGGGCTTTGGCAAGACGCACTTTGTGGCGACCAACCGCACCGCTGGGGGACGCGCTCAGAACCGACGCGTCGAGTTGGTACCGGTCAGTCAATAGGGCGGAAGTGTGAAACCGGCGGGCCGCGCCTCCTCACGGAGATGTGGCCCGCCTTTGTTTGCGCTGATTATGTGGTGGACGCGAAACTGTTCGAAGTCAGGAACGTCGGGTATTGAGGCTTATGCTCTCGGATCGTTAGGAAGATCACGTTCGGTAAACTCGATCGTCATCCCAAAGGCCTGTTCGCTTCCCACCACGATTGAACCCGCGCCGTCCGGCGCCGGCCTGAGCCCCTTCGACTTCAAGAAGCCATCCGCCTGTTTGAGCACGCGCGTTTTGAATACGAGCGCGTAAATCCCCTCACCGTTGCGCTCGATTTCCCGCCCTTCCGGGCTGTCGGCCGAAAGCGGTTGTGCCAGTTCGACGACCGTATCGTCGCCGATCGCAACGAAGGCGCTACGGGTACGCCCGGACTGCTCACTCTCATTAATCAGCCGGCCGGTAAGAATGTCACAGTAGAGCCGTTTTGCGCTCGGCAGATCCCTGACCACGACCCTGATATGCGAGACGCGCTCGATGGCCAGCGGATGCTCTTCGCGCCAAAAGCGGCTGGACCAAGCTGGCTGCAGACGCGGGTCGATCGTGTAATTACCCACCAGTGCGAATTCAAGCTGACCGCTGGTTTCCTTTGGATGCGTCCAAATCGCGGCGGCTTCATTGGGCGGCTTGATTTGCCTGCCCACCAGGTTGAACAGGCGCAATCCTTCGCGGTCCAGCCGCGAGGAAAGTTCGCCGACATCGTCCACATACCAGGCGATCGAGTGAAAATGCTGGCCGAAGCGATCATGAAATTTCTTGACCGACTGATTGCGCAGTTCGGATACCCGCGCCGGCATCATCGGCTCCATGACGACGTCACCGATGGCGATGAGCGACGCCACCCGTCCGGCCAGCTTCTCATAACCGCGATAAAAACGCGTGACGGCAAAAACGTCGTCGTACCATTTGTCCATCGCGTCGAGATCATCGACTACGTGAGTCAGATGAAAAAGCTTACCGATTTTGAACATGCGCACCTCCCTGATGGTGAACTGCACCGGCCGCGGCAATGCGTTTTGAACAAGCTACGGTGGTTTGACCGTTTCGCGACGCACATTATAGTCTGCGTCAGCGCCTGAAAGTCAAAAAATTCCCCAAGGAGCGGCAATCATGAATCGCGACTTTGAATTTACCCAGCTTCTGCGCGCCTATCGCGCTGGAATAATTTCTGAACGAGCGTTCGAAGCGGAAATGGCCGCGCTCGAAAGCGGCAACGGCAAAAACAGCGGCGCGCGTGGATTCCGCGCGATGGGTACGACTTATAGCAGTGAGCGCGACGCGGTCGCGGCTATGCTCGATCGCTTCCGCGCGGGCGAAGCTAACGGCGAGGCGGCGTTCCGTGGCTGGCTAAAGCATTGCACCACCGAATGTATCCGTAGCGGGCTTCGCATGATCGCCGAACGCGAGGGCTACCATGCCCGCGTTTTTGAATCCCGCATGCGCGACCTTGGCGTCGAGTGTAAAGCGGCGGTTACCGAACCTAGCCGCAAAATCACTGAATATCTGAGCGACCCGAACCATTCGGATAAACAGAATCTGCTCTATCTCAGTTCATTGGCGCCAGACCCCGAAGCTTTCTTCAAGCCGGTTCGCGAATTCAGCGAAACCCTCAAGGACGACCTCGAAAGCAAAGAACTTTTCAATTTGTATATCCAGGACGAACTCTCGAGCGCGCGATGGCTTCTCAACGTATGCGCGGTGCTCAACACGCCAGCCGAAGCCGCCTCGTTTCAGGCTTCCGCGGGATCAGCCGCATCGCTAGTTTAGGCTCTATCCCACAGGTGGAAAGCGAAGCGCGGACACGCTGTCCGCGCTTCGGCTTTTTTAAAGAAGCTAACGCATGATTTGCATCAAGCCCGCCGGGTTCCCGTACTTGGTGCCATTGCGGTATTCAGAGGGGACTTCACTGTCAAGATAATGGCTGCGATGATTCTTGTTGCCCCAACTGCTCCAGATGGTTTCGTGAGTGTTCTGCACGTCCCACGCCATCGCGGCGATGCCGACCCAGGTCTTTTTGAAGCCAGCCGCCGGGCCGTACGCGTTTTCATAGGCGAACACCTTCCAGAGCTTATGATTGGAGTCGAAGTTATCGTTCCAGAAGGTGGACCACACTTCATGATCCAGGTACATCACGCGATCGCCGTAGCAGTAACCGGACGCCTCGCTCGGGATGCGATGAACGTCAATGATTGAAACCGGCCGGACTTGCCATTTGCCCCACGACGGTTTGGGAAATCCCAGCGGCATCGAATAATCATTCGGGAAGTTCCAGCCCTCTTTCATCGCCGGATCGAGCAATTCAACCTCTTTGCGATCACTTAGCCAGTCGGCGGTGTAGATCGACGTGCTGCCGTTGAAACCGTTGAGCTTGGCATCGTCGTTGGCCCAGTCACTGCCAAAAATTGGCGCGCAACGCGCGGAGGACGACAGCCGCAAGGAGCGGCGCAAGGCCGGCACAAAGACGTACTGGTCGGGGAAAGGATGCGCCTCCATATCCTTATAAAACAGCGCCAGCGAAGCAGTGTAACGCGCTTGCTCGGGAGTTTCCTCCATGAACCATTCCGTGTACCAGGTGCCGGGCGCGTAAGTTTCGTTCACCGGGATGCCGGGATCGGTATTGTAGCCGCTTTGCCGGTAAACCAGGCTGAAGGTGTCCTGCGATATATTACCAAAGCGATCCTGGAACCAGATCGAGCCTTTATTGTCGGGCGTGCTTACCACGATCGCCGGTGTGTAAGCGAAGAACACGTTGGCGAGCATCTTGTACCCTTTGTAGGGGTCCTGCGGATTGGGAAACGGTATGCCGCCCTGGTAATTGTCGATTTTGTAATGGCCGTTGGGCAGCACCTCGACCTTATCCTGCGCGCCATATTTTTCCGTCGCCGCAAGAAAGGTTGGGGGCAGATTACCGTTCTCAACCGGGCCGATGTCCATCTCGACATCTTGCGGCATCTTCCATTGATATTTGCCCTCGAACAGCATCACCATGCCAAACGGCATGAATTGCTTGTACTGCCGCCAATTTGACGTCGTAATTTTGGTTCCGACGGGCGGCACGGCCCCCTGGTCTTTGGTCGATTTCAGAAATTGCTGCAGATCCTTGATATCGGTGCTCGTTTGCGCCCAACCCATGGTTGGCAGCGCCATCAATGCGCATACAAACAAAGCAGTCACCCATCTCTTCATGAAAATACTCCTCCAGATTAAATTGCGACTGAACGAACCACCATCGCCACTATCGAGGCGGCCTTCAGGGTGAGTGAAAGCCGGTCGAAATTCGGCGGTTATCAGTTATCCGTAACGCGGCGAAGATGTCCCGCTGGACAAGCAGTTGATGCGGACGGTACTGCCTTAAACAATCTCCCTGATGCGGAACGCTGATTGTTCTCAACCAACTCGCTGGCGATTATCAACGTCCGGAAAAGCTGGCTTTCGCAATCTTCTCCTCAAGACGGTCAAAATGTAAAGACCTTGTTTTGACCACTCTGCCGGCACGTGACATTCAATGTCTCAGCCTGCCGATGGAATTGGAGAACGCAAAAGCCCGACTCCGCTTCGCCGCGCTAGTCACGGAAGCATTCTCGAGCCGCGGGCTTCAGTGACCGCCAAATACCGTGCGGAGCAGTGGTGTGACCTGGGCGGCGGGATCTGTGCGGATTTTTCTTTCTTTCTGGCCGATCATATAAAAAAGCCCGTCGAGGCTTTTGTGCACCACATAGCTGTTGAGATTGAACGGCTGACTGGCGCCGCCAAACGAGCTGACCGCTCCCAACAAACCCGAATGGGACTTCCCCGACAACTGATCGTATTGCCTCGTAACGGAATATTCGTCCATGGTCCGTGACACGATCGGCGTGAAGGCGGCGGTCAATTGCGACGTGGTTTTCCTCTTGAAGTAATCAGTCGCCGAGGTCCCGCCGCCAGTCACAATTCGCTCGGCGTCAGTGACCGTCATGGTTTTGATCGCCTGCTCGAAAATTGGCTCCGCTTTCGGAGCGGCCGCTTCGGCCGCCTGATTCATGCTCAACACGAATTTATCGAGTTGTGGTCCATAGCCTATCGCGCGCAAACCCGTTTCAAGCGGCTTTAGCTGTGATGGGAGCGTGATCTTGATCGCGGAGTTGTTGAAATAACCGCCGGGTTTGCCCAGCATGCTTACCGCTTCGGCAGTTCCGTTGCTCAGCGCCTGCTTGATGCCAGTAGCGGCTTGCTGATTGCTGACGGCGGCAACTTCGACCAAGCCGCCCGAGTATGGATCAGCCTGGGCAACACATATCGACGCGCTTATCAACAGTCCGATTAGACCAACGCTCACGAGGCAAATCTTCCGACGATTTTCACGTAGGTATAAAAACATGCGATTTCCGCCTGCCAGAATATCTCGGCGCTAAACTCCGGCGAACCATTCGTAACCCTGGTTCTCCCAATAGCCGCCGGTTGCCCGCGGCAAAAAATTAATCTCCGTGAGATACTTGACCATTTTGTAGCCGAGCTTGACCGCGCTATACACGCGCAGCGGCGCGCCATGGTCGGGATGCAGCATGCGCCCATTCATACCATATGCGAGCAGGGTCTGCGGATGCATCGCGCTGGCCAAATCCCACGACGACCAGTAGTTCGAATCGAAGGAACGAAATTCGACATATCTGGCACGCGGGTCGAGTCCGGCAAGCCGCGCGATCTCGCCGATCCGCACGCCCGTCCATGAGGCCACCGCCGACCATCCTTCGACGCAGTGATGCTGTACGCGCATTTCCACACGGGGCATGCTCTGCAACTGAGACAGGGGCAGCGTCATCGGATGCTGGACGAGGCCGCCGACTTTCAAACTCCAGTTGGTTGGCGGAAAGGGCATGGTGCTGGAGATGAAATAACTCGGGAAGGCTTCTTCTGGCGTTTGCGCCGAAGCAGGTAATTCAGGCGCCAGTCGATTGGGAGAAAACAGCCATTGCTGAAATCTTCCGTTCCAGTGCTCCATCGCGTTAAGAAAGCTCGTCGCCGGACGGCTTTCACATCCGGCCAGCAACGAGACCGCCGCGACACCCATCACGAATTTGCGCCGGGTCACCGGTTTAGCCACGCTTGCCACCGGTAACCATGTGCGCAATTTCGCGCGGATGCAGTGCGACCAAAACCAGGTGGATCGCGACGAACAACACGAGCAGGCATAAGCCCGCCAGATGAACCACGCGGGCGCCGTCATAGCCGCCGAAGATGACGGTCAGGAAATGCAGTTGCACGGGCTTGTAGATAGCCAGTCCCGATAGCACCATCACCGCGCCGAAAATTATCGCGAAATTGTACGCCAGGCGCTGCAATCCATTGTAGAAATCCTCGGGCGGCGGCGTGCGGCGGATCCGCGTGTAGTAGGCGAATTGCCGTAAAGCTCCGAGCGCGTCGCGGCGGGGCAAAAACAGTCGCCGTCGCCATTCGCCACTGGTGAAAAAATAGACCACATAGATAAGGCCGTTGATCACGAAGAACCACGCGATCGCGAAATGCCAATGACGCCCGCCCGCCAGCCATTCACCCAGCCGCATCCAATGCGGCGGCGCGACATTCTGGAACGGATACCACCCATATTGCGCACCTTGCGGCCCCAACGCCGGATAGGCGCACAAAATTTGCAGACCACTGCCCGCCATTAGGACCAGGAACAATACGTTGAGCCAATGAACTATGCGGATTAACAAGGGCTGCTGCCGGCGCCCCTTGAATCGCGCTGGAGCGTGCTCCGAAATTTGCGGCTCCGCAGTTGATGCTCCGGCAATTGCGGCTTTCAGCACTGGCTCGCGGGCGCTCATTTTTCCATCGCGCGGGCTTTTCCACCCTGCATCACGTAGCCGTCCATCATCATCATTTGCCCATTTTTCAAATGCTTTTCGCCGCCGCCCTTCATCTTGACCATGCCGTTAGGCATGACCTTGGCCCCGTTCGACATCACCATCGGGGTTTTCATTGGCGCCATCGGTTTGCCGCGATCCATCTTCATTACCGTACCTTTTTGCATGATAACGCCCTGGTCGGATTGAGCGGCACAAAGTGGGGCAGCGATAATCAGGGCAAATGCGCTGACTATGCAGGCGATTGCCGCGACAGTACCTGGCACGCGGTGATTGCGTCGCCGGATGGCTTTATGGACGCGTTGGAACATTTGGCAATGTTCGATTATCGCCGTTAAGACCATCACGCATCGATGGTGGAAGTCAACGTAGTTGGCTTGCGCGGCGCCGGCTAAACTCGTCGTAGCTTCTATGCAGGAGCATCCGGAATACGTGGCACACACCCCGCTTGCGGAATTCGGCGGAATTGTGTGCTACACAATTGTGAGAGCCACAACCGCTGACTAGCTCAGCGTTATCGTGGAACGCACTTAAATGGCGAATTTGGCACAGCGCGAAGAGGCATCGTTATACGAACGTGACTTCTGCGCGTGGACCGAGGAACAGGTTCGCATCTTGAAGACGGGCGATTACACGCACCTCGATATCGAGAATGTGGTGGAGGAGCTGGAAAGCTTGGGCCGTTCAGAACAACGCGAGCTATGTAGCCGTTTGGAGGTCCTGCTAGCGCACTTGCTCAAGTGGTCCTATGAAGCTAAGCGACACTCGCGCTCATGGGAGAATTCCATCGATGATCAACGTGAGCGTATTCAGTTGGTCTTCAAATCCAGCCCGAGCTTACGCGGCCGCCTGGGGAGCACTCTCGTCGACGCTTACCGCCTCGCCCGGCGTACCGCCGGGAACGAAATGAATCTCGAGAAGCGCGAATGGGATGCACTCTTCCCACAGAGTTGCCCGTGGCATGCCGCACAGGTACTCGACGAGGATTTTTACCCTGCGCCTGCTTCACCTGCCGAAGAATAAATCACGGTGCCGTAGAGAGAGCGCTCGGCCACCTTTAAGGCGCTTCGGGGAACATCGTCCTAAGTTCAGGTATGATCCACCATGGCCACTTGCCCTCCGCCACGCGCTGGATATTGGCATAGCCATTGTGAAAGCGCTTGCGGAAGCTATCCACGGTTGGACCGGCGCTATGGGGCGTCAGTGTGACGTTGGGCAGCTTCAGCAAAGGGTTGGCCGGGTCGGCGGGTTCTTTGGCCTGCGTATCCAGCCCGGCGCCGAGGATTTGCCCCTCGCGTAATGCTGCTATCAGTGCCGCCTCATCCACAACCTCACCGCGGCACGTATTGATGAGGACAGCTTTCGGTTTCATTCGCGCCAACGCCGCCGCGTCAATCAGACGGCGGGTGCCGTCGTTGAGCGGCACATGCAGGCTCACGATATCGGCGGTCGCGAGCAATTCGTCGAACTCGGCATATTGCACACCCATAGCTTGTTCGTCGCTGGCGGCCGCGCGAAAGGCATCATAATAGATGACGCGTGCGTCAAACGCCTTAACCCGGCGCGCCACCTGCCGGCCGATATTGCCAAGCCCAATCAGGCCGACGGTCTTGCCCTCCAGTTCAAAGATATCGACTGCCCGTCGTATCCCATGATGCCATTTGCCAGCGGCGACGTTCAGATGAAAGGCAACCAGCTTCCGATAGACCGCCAGCATCAGCATGACCGCATGCTCGGCCACTGCCACGGAGTTGGCTCCGCCATTCGAGCAGATCGGGACACGAGCTTTGCGCGCGCCCTCGATATTTACGAAGTCATAGCCGGCGCTTAGCACCTGCACGAGTTTGAGCTTGCGCGCCTCAAGGTAGGCCTGATCGGGAAGGTAACGCGGGAAGCCCAGCAGATATTCGCTTTCGCGCATCGCCGTCGCGATCGTTGCGGCATCGGCGCTCGGCGGCAGCATCTTAAGCACGAATCCAGCCGGTTTCATCGTTTGGAACTGTTCGAGCACCCCCGGCGGCATCTCGATACCTTGGGCGAATACGATGGTTTCCTCCATAATGCGCCTCCTTTCGCCACGACAGTGCCCGCCCCGCCGCTTCACACCATCAGAGTCTTAGGTGACAGATGATCTAGATCGCCCGCCCCGAATCGTCCAGCAGCACCGGGCCTCGCATCGCCACTCGAAATCGGTCAGTGCTGTCATTGGCGGCGAATGCGGGCTTTGAAACTCCACGAACTCGCTCGATATTGCTTTGAATGTTGCACGATCCCTAGAGCTCGTCTCGTTCGAAGCCCAATAACGATCTAAGGCTACGACAAATCGAACCTTGCGTGGCTTCGCAGGGTACTGCCCGGCGTCATCACGGCAGCGTGCTTGCACCAATTGTCAAACGCTACCCATATCGCGGTCTGGCTAGATTCTTAAAGCTATTGGCGCTATCTTTCACCCGCGTATGCTTGTCGAGACGAGCTGCTGAGCCAATGAAACATTGACTAGCACCGCTTGGCGTTATGGCCCTTTGCGATGAATGCAAACACTTTTGTCCGGCCGATAATTCGGACCGTCAATACTGGCTTGTCGGAGTCACACCATGGCAACCGACCTTGAAACCATGTCAACCATCGCTTCCCCCATTGTCCTGAGCGGGCGTTACCGGCTGGGCCGGAAACTGGGCGGCGGCGGCATGAAGGTGGTCTATCTCGCCGAAGACCTGCGCCTGAACAACCGCTTGTGCGCGGTGGCGGAGATGATCGACAACTTCGCCAATCCCGAAGAGCAGCAGCAGGCGATTTTAGGCTTTCAGCGGGAAGCCGACATGCTCGCCAGGCTCAAGGACGAACATATTATCCAGATTTTCGACAAGTTCAGTGAGCGGCAAAATCACTACCTCGTGATGGAGTACGTCGAGGGCGGCACGTTTCAAGACCTGATCATCGCCGCTCGTGGCGGGATGCCACAAGCCGAGGTAATCGATATCGCGCTGCAGATCCTCGCAACGCTCGAATACCTGCACGGATTGACGCCGCCAATCATCTATCGCGACATGAAGCCGGCCAACGTGATGGTGACGCCGGCGGGCAAGGTCAGGCTGATTGACTTCGGTATCGCACGTTTTTTTCAGAACGCGACGATGACGACCTTCGGCACGCCCGGTTACGCACCCAAGGAGCAGTACGGCGGCATGGTCGAAGCGCGCTCGGACTTATACTCACTGGGCGCGACCCTCCATCACGCGCTGAGCGGCCGTATCCCGGTGCCGTTCGATTTCCCCAACCTGATCAGCCTTCGTTCGGATTGCAGCAAGGAGCTTTCGGACCTTCTCGCGCGGTCATTGGCGGACAAAATCGAACAGCGTATCCCGAGTGCGCGCGAATTCAGGCTGCGGCTTGAAGCGATCAAAGCGAACCTAGCCGCGCACGTGCAAATCCCAGTTCCAGAACCTGACAATCGCGACTCCACTCAGCCCTTGCAAACCATCTCGACCGCGATGGTCGGTCAGACCGCCGTCACCAATCCGCAGTCGGAGCCGTTTCTTGAGCTCGGTCAGGACGCGACCACGCCGATGCAGGTGAAAGGCACGGTGGTCGACCAGGGCTCCTGGCTTCTCAAAGAGGAATCCATTTCTGAATCGCTGACGCGCCGAGTGGAACCGCTCGCCAAGGGTTCAACGGATAAATCGAAGTCGCGCGGGCGCCGTATAATCATTCCAGCGATTGCGGTCTGTGCGGTGATAGCCGCCGCAGTCACCGGCTACAGCTACTGGAAAAGCCAGCAAGAGGAACTCGCTCATCAGGAATATATCCGGGAGCATCCGCCCAAACAGGTGATCTATCAACCGACGCCATTACCCGTTCAGCCCCCACCAGAACCGGCACCGATACGGAATCGCCAATATCATTCACCAGTGCACCACCACGTTCACCATTATTACCGGCCGCCGGAAGAAGAAGCTGGCAATCCCTATCCGCGGGAAGTTGGCAATGAACCGTATCCATACCAGCAGCCCACGCCCACTCAATCGCAGGGTTCAGGGATTTCTGGCATTGAAGGCGGAGCGATCGCGGGCGTCATCGGCGGGGTGATCGGCGGCGTCGCTTCGGGATTACTGGGCGGCAATAACGGCTCATCCAGCAGTCCGCCGCCGCGCCGTTATTACCCCAGGCGCACTCGCTGAACCCAGAGACGCACGGTTCCGCACCGCCAACCAGGACAGCATATGGGGCATGCGAGACGGTTTGTAGCGTTATTGCGGACGAGCGTTCTGCTCAGCGCGGCCCTGCTATGTGCGGTGTTAATGACACGAGCGGAGAGCGTCTTTGCGCAGGGCGGTCTCGGCTTAGGACTGCGGGGCAGCCTTTCCAGTCCGATGTGGAGTAAGCCTGGCCCGGGCGAGCGCGATACCGCCGCTTCCGGCGGACAGGCAGGCGGGCAAAAGCTCGGCCGAGGCTATCAACTTGAAACATTGCGTTGTCCCGCGGGTCACGCGCTCGTAGGCGCGCAAATCCGCCGCGGCGACGTGCTCGACTATGTAGGTATCCTTTGTGCCGTCCCGACGTGCGACGCTTCGGGCTGCAACTGGAGCCACGACAGCCTGCTATGGGGCGCGGACGCAGGCAATAGTACCGGGGGCGATGAGCAACCCGCGATGCTTTGCCCCACCAATTCCGTCATCAGTGGTTTCCAAGCACCGGTAGTGACATTCACGGTATTTGATTATGCGGCCGGTATGAGCCTCGAATGCTCACCGCTGGTCTCTGGTCCGGATGCCGCTGGCTTTTTCCCGATAGGAACATCCCCGCCTACCATCGTCTCCACCGGAGGATCCTATAACTTCGTCCGCGCCATCACCTCCCAGATGACGCCGCCGATTAGCTGTCGTCCAAATGGCGCGGCTTCGGCCATCTCGGTCGCGACGGCTGATTTCGTTAATCCCGGTCAGCGCGTGGTGCAGGCCGTGTCGCTCTACTGCCCGGCAAACCAGGTGTCACCCCAAACAATCAAAAGTTGTCAGGTGCAGGTCGGTTTCGAATTTATCGGCGTGAGATCGCTCGTCGGGGTGATGAACGGGATGCACGCGATTGTTATTCTCAGCGGACCGGGCTTCCAGACCACCGGTTATGAAGGTAATCCGACCGGGAATTTTCTTAATTGGGGAACGCTGGTGACGCGCGTTCGCAATATGCAGGCGAGACCTCTTCGTCAAGGCGCGCAGATTGAAGCTGCGGGGCAGGCTTCACAAAGCTGCTCCGAAGTGGCACAGCGGATGAGCGAACTCGAAAACCGGGTCAACGTCGCGGGGCTTCCCTACAACCCAACTCCCGAACTGACCAACAACGCGGTTAACAGCAACACTTTTGCCTTTTGGGCTGTAACACAATTAGGCTTAACGCCACCCGACGCGCCGAATCCTGTGATGTTCGGTCAAACGCCCGGATATAACAACAGTCACATGAATCTGTAAATTGCGACATGGCATAAGCCTTGGTCGCCTGAGGGCCGCAACAGAATTAGCGTGGACGCAGCGGCGAGCTTTCGAATAATCCAGGCGGCAGCCCCTGAAAATACCCGTCCAGAAAACTCTGATAGCGCTCTTGCGGAGTGCCATGATCCTGCGGATTGAAGGTCGGCAGAATCGTTGATAGCGAATACCAACCAGCTCCGCGGATCGAACCCGCTGGCAAAGCTCCTTTATCCGCCAGACAACGAAGAGCAACACCTGAGAGGCGATCGGCTTCCAGCTCGAGTTGTTTCGGCAGCATGAAGCGTCGCCTGCCTAACACGTCCTGCACGTGATGTCCGATCTCATGTGCAATTAAGGATACGGCGAAGCCTTCGCCATATTGTTGTCCAAGGGTCGTAAAAAAAGCCGGATCATAGACAACGGTTCCTCCGTAAAACGTACACTGCGTGAGATGCCCCGTGCCGGGATCAACGTATCCGAACCTTTGCGTTTGTCCGTACCACTCATAGAAGGCATTGCGCAGTCCCGAACAGGTGTACAGCGGCGTCGGCGCGTAGCTCATCCCCTGCCGCAGGAAGATCTTGGACCAGCATCCATTGATTTTGTCCGCAAGCGTTTCAAAAGGAGGAGCCTTCCTCTTTTTGCGCACCGTTTTCCGACGCGCATGCTTGCGCGGCAGGGCACCCGCGGCGCACCAGGCGGGTGCGTCGGGATTGTCACACGGATTGTAGCTGCCCGGACATCTGATTTTCCCACTGAGTACATTCTCCTGGTACCATTCGGCCCTTTGCTCCGGTGTCAGATAATCCGGCGGAGTGCATCCACCCCCGCCCGAAGACACGACCGGCGGCTGGCGCGGCGGCACATAGGGAGGAGCTTGCCGCCCTCCGGTGCAGACCGCCATGCAATTCGGGTCGGCTTGATCGACGCCGCATACAAAACCTTGCTGACGGGCCAGATTGAGTTCGTCGAGCGGAACGATGATGCCGTTGGTGGGTGGATTGATCGGCTGGCAGAAATAACAGGTGTTCCCTGCCTGATGAAGCAGTCGCCAGCCACGCGCGCCAATACACGCGCCGTTCGAGGCGGTCGGCATCATCACCCCGTAACAGGTAAGCGGGTCCATACCAGCGTACGGGCTGGCATTTCCGCTGCTACAATTGGTAGAGAACTGATCGGAATATGTTCCACCGTTGCTGCTGAAGACGTCGCCGCCGACCGCCTGCGCGTGTGCGGTACCGGCCAACGCCAAGCTCGTAAGCAAGCACAACGCGCATAGCAGCGCGAAACCGCTCACGTTCCGAGGAATCATGCTATTCGGTTTCATGCGCGCGATTCGCACCGTCTAAGCCTGGCGTTTCCCGCTAAAGCCGAAAGGTGAGTTGGACGTCGCCGAGCCGCACCACGTCGCCGTCACCGAGCCAATGCTCGCTGACGCGATTGCCACCGACGTAGACACCGTTCTGGCTCTCCAAATCGCGCAAGCGCAGACGGCCATCGTTGGGCTCGACCGCCGCGTGATGGCGCGAGACGGAGCTATCGGCGATCACGATATCGTTGTCATGCGAACGGCCCATCCGGGTATAGGCGTCGATGCGCAGCGCCAGTTCGCGGCCGCTCGCATCAATAAAGCGTGGGTAAATTGGTAAGGCAGCGGGTATCGAGGCCGCGCTCTCAGGGCGGGGAGCGGTGGCCTCGCGTAAATTGAACCTAAGCTCGTAATTGCCAATTCCGATCCGCTCGCCGCCGCGCAGTGTGGCCTGATGGGCCGGGCGGCCATTGACGGTCATCGGATGGCCAAGGTCGTTGAGGATAAATTCGTCGCCTTTGCGTTCGATCACCGCATGGCGAGCTTCCACGGCCGCGTCTCCGAATAAGCCGATATCGCACTCCTCGGCACGGCCCAGTGCCGTAACCGGCTTCTCGAGCCGGAATTGGCGATTGCGCAGGCGGCCAGCCTCGACCGTGAGCCATGCGGTCTTGGTCAAGTCCTGCACCAATCCGATCATCAGTCCGATCAGCAGACCTTCTTCACCCGACGTTATGACGCGGCTGAGCGGCCCGATCGAAGTCAGTGCGAAAATCGGATCGAACAGCAATCCGCCGAAGAACCCGCCAATGGCTCCTCCGATCGCTCCCTTGATAACGTTTGTGACCGACCTGGTGGCAAGCCCCACGCCCGCCCCTGCGACCAGTCCGAAGACTATGAATGCCACGCCGCGAGTGACCATTCTGAAGGCGATACCCTCGGACCTGAAGACTTGGGCGTTGGTCGTCATGTGGGTGAACAGCGCTTGCGAATAATAAGCGGCGGGCAGCCCGAGTACGAAGCAGGCGATAAAAGTGACCAGCAAAAACCGCTTGGCCTTGCCAGTCGTGAAGTCTTGGACGTCGGTCGCGTTGATCAATAAGCCGACGAAGGCTGGGAAGAACATCTCGGCCAGGTAATAAAATGGGGCGGCGTTCGTGCCCGCGCGCAGCAACCCGTCCGGGTAGACGGCAAACCATAATTCCACCGGCACCCAGGACAAAAGACCGCCGATCAGTCCGGCCACTGATTTGAGCGCCACCTCGTGCCGATTGATAGTTGACCAGTCCATCGATGCCACCTTCGTTCGATGACTAAGCGCGGGCCATCGCCTACAAGTACCTCGGACGATTCGTGCCGCGAAAAACTTAGCGCGCCGCTGGACGCAGGCGCGTCACTACCTGACCACTGTTTAATAATTCACGCGACAGATGAGCGCCGGGGGCTGGCGCAAGGTTGTGAGGAGGCCGCCACCATTCGAATTTTCGAACCTGCACATGGGGACGCAAAAAGGCCAGGCCCGTGAGCACCATCACCATCACGATCAAAGCGAAAAGCAGCCGCCAATTGTGTGCGGGCCGCGTCCGTCGTACATCGGGCGACGATACGGTTTGCTCAACCGCCACAGTCGTCGCACTCGCACAAGCGGTATCGCCCAGGCGGGTAAGAATTCCAAGTGAAATATCGTCGCCGTTACCATTTTCAGACGCGTGTTGCAGGATTTGCGGCAGTTCCGCGGCGACGACGTGCAGACCGCGCGTGCGAAGCGTTTCGAAATAGTCATGCCCGATCTGCAGAAAATCGTCTTCGGACACGAACGAATTCGCATAGCCGTCGCTGGACATCAGAATCAGCGCCGGCCATGCGTCGGCCTCGGTCATGAGATGCGTGCGCATCCACTCGGGCGCCTTCGCCTGACATAACGAGGTCGAGTAATTGCCGGTCAGACGCGGGTCGCGCAAGCCCAAGCGGCTGGTCGTACCCGCCGCGTCAACGCACAGCACATCGCCATCGCCAAGCTGCAAAAATAAAATGAAGCCGTTGCCCACCAGCGTGGCGAGAAGCGTGGCACCATAGGCAAGAACCGGATCGGCTTCAACCGATTGTCGCGACGCCTCGCCTTCGTGGGCTTCCACTTTGGCTAATTCGTCGATGCCAAGTGGGTCCGCGTTGAGGTCGGCCTCCACCGCCGCACGCCATCTCGCAACCACCTCCGCCGGCAAAGCGTCCATCGCCGTTTGCAGTTGAGCAAACTCCCGGCCTGCGGCTTGTTGATTGAATTCACGTAAGGTCGCAATCGCGGTTGCAACCGCCATCGCGGCGCCGCGCGCGCTGCGGAAATGGCGGGCTGAGCCGTGACCGTCGGAAACCGCGAGAATCAATGGTGGTTTGTCATTGGATTCAGGCGGCCAGAATTCGACGGCATCCTGGTTGGGCAACTCCGCCTTGATATGAGCCGCACCACGAACCGAATGAGCCGCTATGCGCCACGCATCAAAAGCGATCGTCGCTTCGTTTGGAGCGACCATCGGCTCTTCCGAGGCGTCGTCGATGCGCCTTGCCCCGTTGCCAAGCTCATTTTCAACAGGAAAATTCCAGTTCTCGCTGGCTAATGACGGCCGCTTTGGATCCCAGTCCGTCATCGGATTTGCCCTCGCACCGAGCCGAAATCAATCTCAAGGCCGTGCGCGAGCCGCAGCGTACGGCCGGGCTCCAGTTCCCTATGCTGGCCGTCGGGTGTGTACGCTCGCCAACTCGTGGTCGACAGGTTCTTAAGCCCGAGGACCGAGACATCATTGGGGCTGTTGCGAACTTCCGCGACGACATCAGCGGAAAACGCCTTTAAGCCGGGTATCTCCTGCAATCTGATTTTGGTGCCGGCTGCCAGCGCCATTGAACGCGCGCCCAGAATCAGCGCGTAGCCGGCC
>JBOHWM010000565.1:0-7924 GCA_050736555.1 Binataceae bacterium (SeqCode) | reverse complement strand
GCACCAGCTTGCGCAGAGTGTTTATCGGCAGGTCGCGAACTTTCGCAATCCGAGCTATCTGAATGGCGGCGGCGGCTGGGCTGATTTCCGGATCGAGCCCGCTGCCGGAGGCGGTTACGAGACCGATCGGCACTTGCCTGGCGCTGACGCCGGGATTCTTTTCCAAAACGCGTGCGAGGCGCTGGCGCACCTCCGCGATCAGGACCTTGTTGGTCGGCCCAAGGTTTGATCCCCCCGAGCTAGCGGCATCATAGCCCTTGTCTCCGGCAGCCGACGGGCGCGGGTGAAAATAGCCCGGAGAGTTGAAATTTTGGCCAATCAGGCGCGATCCCACGACCTGTCCATTTTGCTCAATCAGGCTGCCATGCGCCTGATAGGGAAATAGTGCTTCAGCCAGCCCCACCATCACGCATGGATATATGATGCCGGTGAGCAAGGTCATTACCAGCGTCATCTTGCATGCGGTCCACAGGCGCATAAGGGTTGCCTCCTGAATCAGGCCAGATGCAACGCGGCCAGTGCGAGATCGATCGCCTTGATGCCAACGAACGGAATGATGATCCCGCCGAGGCCGTAAATCACGAGGTTGCGCGTCAGAATCGATGCCGCTCCGAGTGGACGGTATTTCACGCCGCTCAAGGCCAGCGGAATCAGTGCGACGATAATCAGGGCGTTGAACACGACTGCCGACAAAATCGCGCTGCGCGGAGTTGCCAGGCGCATGATGTTCAACGCCTGCAGTTGGGGATAACCGATCACGAACATGGCCGGGACGATGGCGAAATATTTGGCGACATCATTGGCGATGGAAAAGGTCGTTAGCGCGCCGCGCGTAATCAGTAATTGTTTGCCAATCTCGACTACTTCCATGATTTTGGTCGGATTTGAGTCGAGGTCGACCATGTTACCGGCTTCGCGTGCCGCCTGCGTGCCGGCATTCATCGCGATCCCAACGTCGGCCTGCGCCAGCGCCGGAGCATCGTTGGTACCATCTCCGATCATCGCCACCAGCTTGCCTTGCGCCTGTTCCTCCCGGATGAGGCGCAGCTTGGTTTCCGGCGTGGCCTCGGCACGAAAATCATCAACTCCCGCTTCCTCGGCAATGGCGGCGGCGGTTAACGGATTGTCGCCGGTAATCATCACCGTTCTGAGGCCCATCGCGCGCAGACGCGCGAAACGTTCACGGATGCCTTCCTTGATCACATCTTTCAGATGGATCACACCCAGCACGCGGCCGCCGTCGGCCACCACCAAGGGCGTGCCGCCACCGCGCGCGATACTCTCGACCGCTTGTGTCAGCTCGGCGGGAGCGTTACCGCGGTTTTCGCGCACGAACCTGGCCACCTGATCGGCCGCGCCTTTGCGAATTTTGCGTTCGCCGACATCGACCCCGCTCATGCGGGTTTGCGCCGAAAATGGAATAAAGCTGGCGCCCGGCTCCAACTCATGGCCGCGCAACTGATAAAGATGTTTGGCCAGCACCACGATCGAACGGCCTTCCGGCGTTTCGTCGGCCAAAGAGGCCACGCGCGCGGCCTCAGCCAGTTCTTCAGCCGTCACACCGGGCATCGGCACGAATTCACTCGCCATGCGATTACCCAGCGTGATGGTGCCGGTCTTGTCGAGCAGCAGGGTATCGACGTCGCCTGCGGCCTCGACGGCGCGCCCGGACATTGCCAAGACGTTATGCTGGACGAGGCGGTCCATGCCGGCGATGCCGATAGCTGACAGCAGGCCGCCGATCGTGGTCGGAATGAGGCATACCAGCAGCGATACCAGTACCGGCAACGATAATGATGTGCCGCCGTACCGGGCGAAGGGATAAAGACTCACGCACACCAGCATGAAAATGATCGTGAGGCCGGCGAGCAGAATGCTGAGTGCGATTTCATTGGGTGTGCGCTGGCGCTGAGCGCCCTCGACCAGCGCGATCATGCGATCCAGAAACGTCTCGCCCGGATTGGCGGTTATCCTCACCTTGATCCAGTCGGAAATAACGGTGGTTCCGCCGGTCACGGCGCTGCGGTCGCCTCCGTTTTCCCGAATCACCGGGGCCGATTCACCGGTGATAGCGGCCTCGTTGACAGCCGCGACTCCTTCAATCACTTCGCCGTCGCCGGGGATGACTTCGCCGGCCTTTATCAGCACCACGTCGTCTCGTCGCAGTGAAGTGGCCGGCACCATGATTTCATGATCTTCCCTGAGCTGGCGAGCCTGGGTCTCGGTGCGGGTCTTGCGCAGATTATCGGCCTGCGCTTTTCCTCGTCCCTCGGCCATGGCCTCGGCAAAGTTGGCAAATCCCACCGTAAACCAAAGCCACAGCGCGATCTGAAGCTCGAATCCCACCGCCAGGCCATGACCGAGCGCGTCCCGAATCAAGATCAGCGTCACCGCCAGCGCGCTGACCTCGACCACGAACATCACCGGATTACGCGCCTGAATTCGCGGATCAAATTTGCGGATCGAATCAGCCAGTGCGCTTTTGACGATGCCGCCATCCCAAAGCGCGATGCCCTTACGGTCGGCCATGTATCCGTTACCCTCCGCTTTTCAGTAAAGCTTGCCGTGCATCATCGCGAGCTGTTCGACAATTGGCCCGAGCGCGTCGGCGGGGAAAAAGGTCAGAGCGGCGACGATCAGGATGATGCCCGTCAACAGGATGACGAAGATTGCGCCATTGGTGGGAAAAGTGCCGGCGCTGTGCGGCACGATTTTCTTCCCCGCCAACGAGCCGGCCAGCGCCAACACCGGAATCTTCATCATGAAGCGGCCGAACAGCATGCCGAGCGCGAGTGTGACGTTGTAGAAGGCGGTATTGGCGTTGAGCCCGGCGAAGGCCGAGCCGTTGTTGGCCGCCGCTTCCGTGTAGGCATAGAGCACTTGTGAGAAGCCGTGCGGCCCCGGATTTGTAATGCCGGCCAGGCCCGCTTTGGTGACGATCGCGGCACCGGCCGGAATCAGGATCGCGGCGGGGAAAATCAGCACAAACAACATCGCGAGCTTCATCTCGCGCGATTCTATTTTCTTGCCCAGATATTCAGGTGTGCGTCCGACCATCAGGCCCGCGATAAACACCGCCAGCACCGCCATCACCAGCATGCCGTACAGTCCCGAGCCGACCCCGCCGAAAATAATCTCGCCGATTTGCATGTTGACCAGCGGCACCAGGCCGCCTAGCGGCGTGTAGCTGTCATGCATGGAATTGACCGCGCCGCACGAGGTGTCGGTTGTCACCGTCGCCCAGAGGGCGGAATCGGCGATGCCGAAGCGAGTTTCCTTGCCCTCCATGTTGCCGCCGCTTTGGCTCGGGTTTGGGGCTTGGTTGATTCCCATCGCGGCGAATTGCGGATTGCCGCGCTGCTCGCTCCAAATCGCCACGGTGGTTCCGGCCAGGAATAGAATCGCCATCACGCCGAACAGCGCCCATCCTTGCCGCCGATCACCCGCCATTTCACCGAAGGTGTGAGTCAGGCCGGCGGCGATCGCGAAGATGGCCCACATCTCGATCAGGTTGGTAAGCGGCGTGGGATTTTCGTACGGATGGGCCGAGTTGGCATTGAAGAAGCCGCCGCCGTTGGTGCCGAGCTCTTTGATGATTTCCTGCGAAGCGACCGGCCCTTGCGGAATGATTTGCGCGGCGCCTTCAACCGTGTGCGCATGCACGTAGGGGCTGAAATTGTCAGGCACTCCCTGCCAGACCAGAACCAGCGTGCCGGCCACGCACAGCGGCAGCAAAATCCATAATACTGCGCGCGTCAGGTCAACCCAGAAATTACCGATCGTCTTCGCGCCGCGGCGTACGAAACCGCGAATCACCGCAACAGCCACCGCGATTCCGGCGGCGGCCGAAACGAAATTGTGAAAGGCCAGCCCCGCCATTTGCGTGAGATAGCTCATGGTCGTTTCGCCGGCGTACGCCTGCCAGTTGGTATTGGTGGTGAAGCTGGCCGCGGTGTTGAAGGCGAGGTCCGGGGCAACGGCGCCGAGTTTCTGGGGATCCAGCGGCAGGTACGGCTGCAGGCGCTGCATCGCGTACAGAAGCAGCATGCCCGCCATGCTGAAGAGCAGCATCGAGACGGTGTACTCAACCCAGGTTTGCTCGTTGGCGGGATGCACTCCGCAGATACGATAGATGGCCCGCTCCAGCGGCCTCAGCAGCGGGTCGGCAAAGGTCGGCTTGCCCGCGAAAACTCGCGCCATATAGAGCCCGAGTGGAACACTCGTGATCAGGACCAGGGCGGAAAACACGCCCACTTGAATCAATGCGTTTAACATTGAGCCCTAAAATCTTTCCGGACGCAGAATCGCGTAGACGAGATAGGCGACGAGGCACGCCGCCACGATCGAACCCAAAATTATTTCCAATGGACTCACAGGCGTGTGCACCCCCATACGTAGGCGAGGGCGAGCGCGAAGAACGCTAACGTGATCAGAGTGAATATGGCGTCAGGCACGAAATCGTACTAAAGCAGCATGCGTGCCGGATAAAACCAGTCGGTATAGTTCGAGATTTCGCTGACACGATGTTAGGCCATTGCGGAATGCCGCGGTTCGTCCGTGCAAAATGAAAGATGTGAGTGTTGAGCAATTCGAAATACAGCGACGCGCCAAGAGTAGTTTCGCCTTGCGCCTGGCTTCGAGTGAGAAGTTTTGATGCGGCGGTTAGCGCCAATCGTCGAGCACGTAGAGGCCAGGGCGGCAGTAGCCGGGCTCGTTGGGCCGATGCATCGTGACCACGTGAATTTCGGCGCGAAATCCGCGCGCCACCATCTGCAGATAGGCCTCTTCGTGGGCCAGATTTATCCCGGCCAGGACTTTCGGCATGCCGACCCTCGCTGCGAGTGAGCCACAGCCGTCGAGCAGCGCGGCGAAGCGCGCACCATCCCCGGCACCGGGTCGCACCGCGCCGAATTTGACGTAGCAGCAGCCTTCACCAGCCTCGCTCGCCGGTCCCCAATGGAGCACTGCAAACCCGGCGAGCCGGCTCGCGCCTTCAAACAAAAGTAGCGTGTCGCCCAAGCTCCGCGCAGCGACGGTGCGAATCTCGGCGCCGAGATCGAGGCCATCGTAAAGCATGTCCGTGAGCTCACGGGCTGCGCGCTCGAAGGTGCGGCGCTCGCCTTCCGACAGCTCCGAATAGCGCGACCATGAGCCTGGGTCGCCCGCGGCACGCGCCGGCGCTGACATGATTGGAGTCAAAAAACGCGCGCGGTACCCGAACTTGCCGTAGAGCGCGATGTGCAACGGACTTTGAGGGAAGGTGCATAGACCGCCATGGGTAACCCCCCATAGGTCGAATTGATTTGTAACGGCTTCGACCAGCGCCTTGCCGCCGCTGTGCCCCTGGCGGCCGGGCCGTATCGTGTTCGGCCCGAAGAAGCCAACGCTGCCCCATCTTGTCGCGAAATTCGAGCCGGCCAGTTCACCATCCTGTTCGGCGGCGAAGCTCGCGACGTGCTCCGCGCCGAAGCGGCCATAGACGTAGTCGCGATCGGCCCAGAAACTCTCCAAATCGGGCGCGCCCATGAAGGTCCCAAAAGCGTCGTTGCAGATGCGCCGCGCTTGCGGCAGGTCCGTTGTGGTCAGTGACCGGATGGTGACGCTCATTTCGCCCTCCGCGTTATGCTCCAGGTCTGGAGTGTCTCGCTCATCAGGGCTGGTGCCGGCTTCGCTGGCGCGAAGCTGTCCGAGATCTGTCGACTTCGTTCGCCGTTGCTCACTTCGCTTAGGATGACAGACAGCATACTTGCGCAGAAATTCATTAGCGTTTCAAGGGACGGCCCCAGGCGCCGCCGCCAGGTGTCTCAACACGAATGCGATCGCCAGGCTCAAGGCGGCGATTGGTTTTGCCCGGCAGCTTGGAACGTTTGCCGTTGTGAATCATGTAATTGGCGCCGGTCGCTCCATCGCCGCCACCATGCAAGCCCCACGGCGGCAGCGTTCGCCGCTCGGTCAACAGGCTGACGCTGGAATCAACCAGGCATTCGAGTTCCCTTACCAACCCGTCACCGCCGCTAAAGCGTCCTTGTCCGCCCGAGCCGCGCCGCACGCGATACTCGGTGATGCGCATCGGGTAGTAGGCTTCCAACGCTTCTATCGGCGTGTTGAGCGTGTTGGTCATGTGGGTATGCAGTCCCGCGGCGCCCGGATGGCCCGGCGCGGCGCCCGCGCCTCCCGCAATCGTCTCGTAATAAGAGAAATGGCGGGCCCGGAAGCGGTCGTAACCGCCAATCGTGAGGTTCGACATTGAGCCGGAGCTGGCTGCGGGGATGCGCTCGAGGGCGACGTGCGCGAGTGCGCGAAAGAGCAGATCCACGATCCGCTGCGAGGTTTCAACGTTGCCCCCGGCCACTGCCGCGGGCGCAAGCGCATTGACGATTGAACCCTCGGGCGCGATCAGCTTGATCGGCCGCATCAGCCCTTCGTTGGCGGGAACGGCTTCGGCCGCCAGGCACTTCATCACGTAGAACGTCGCCGAGAGCGTGATCGCGTAATTGGCGTTGACCGACCCTCGAACCTGCGGCGAAGACCCGGTGAAGTCGACCACGGCGGTGCCGTCGCGTACACGGATCGCCACCTTGAGCGGGATAGGGCCAGTGCCGACGCCGTCATCGTCGAGCGCGTCGCTGGCGCGGTAGACTCCCGTTTTGAGTTGGCGCAACGTCGCGCGCATCAGGCGATCGGCGTATTCCTTCAGTCCGTCCATCGCGTCCGCCACGGCGCGGCGTCCGCTCGATTCGACCAGGTTGCGCAGTCGCGCAGCTCCAACGTCGAGCGCCGCGATCTGCGCGCGTAGATCGCCCTCACGTTCCTCGCGCACCCGCGTATTCGCAAAAAAAAGCTCGAACACGTCGCGCGCGGGCTCACCGCCGACCATCAACTTGACCGGCGGCAGGCGAAAGCCTTCCTGGTAAATTTCCGTGGAGAGGGCCATCGAGCCTGGCGCCATCCCGCCAATATCCGCGTGATGGGCGCGGTTGGCGGCATAGGCAAACGGCCGCGATTCGCCCTTGAGATAAATCGGCGTGACGACCGTCACGTCCGGCAGATGAGTCCCGCCGGCAAAGGGATCATTGACGGCGGCGACGTCGCCCGGCGCCAATTCCAGCCGTTCAATCGCCGCACGCACCGACAGCGGAGTCGAACCAAGATGGACCGGAATATGCGCGGCCTGCGCCACCAATTCACCGCGCGCGTCGAAGAGCGCGCACGAATAATCGCGGCGCTCCTTGATATTTGGGGAAAAGCCGGTTTGCCCTAGCACCACGCCCATTTCATCAGCGATCGCGGCCAGCCGGTTGTTCATCACCGCGAGCGTTACCGGATCGAGTTTCATCTCATCTCCAGATGCAGATTGCCGTAATCGTCACAGCGCAGTGTGAATTCCGGGGCGACGTAGGCGGTTGCGCTGAGCTCCACCACCACCAGCGGCCCGTTGAGCCGCGCGCTTGAGCCAATCGACTCGCGCGCGTAAACCGGCACGTCGCGAAGGGTGGTGCCCACCATCACACTGGAGCGCTTAAGTATTTGCGAGGAATGATTCCGGGCGAGCTTGGAGGGCATCGGTGCCGGACCACGCGCATGCGCCCGCAAACGGAGATTCACAACTTCAACGGTTGCCTGCGCGGCGGCATGGCCGAAAGTACGGCGATGAGCCTCGTGGAACTCGGATATAAAATCGGGCCCGAGCTTAATTTCGATTTCGTAGGATTGGCCGCGATAACGCATGTCGGCCCACAGTTCATGTTGAATCGCGGACGGCGCGGCACCATCGGAAATCAATTCGGCGCGCGCGCGCGTGAGCATCGGCTTGGCCCGCGCCGTCAGCCGCCGCAGCTTGGGCTCTGCTTCGCGCACGGTCAGCGAGTATTCGCGGCCCAGTGGAGCACCCACGGCGCCCCATGCGCACAGCAGTCCCGGATTG
>JBOHWM010000564.1:0-4143 GCA_050736555.1 Binataceae bacterium (SeqCode) | reverse complement strand
CGCCAACGGCATTATCGCCGTCGGCGTGACCTACGGTTACGGCACGAGCGCGGAGTTGGTCGCGGCCGGTACCGACGAGCTTTGTGAATGTCCGGGCGAGGTGAACGCCGCGTTCAAGCGCCTGATGTTGTCGGATTAGGCCTGAATAGGATCGAGGCGTGGAACTGACGGAATTGCGCAATCGAATCCGGGGCGATGTGATGACCTCCGTCGATGCCGGCTACGAGGACCTCCGGCGGTCGATGGTGTGGAATCAGCTTGTACCCCAACGACGTCCGCGCGCCATCGTGCAGGCCGCGGGCGAAGATGACGTTGTCGAGGCGATCAGGTTTGCGCGCGCGAATCGGCTGAAGGTCGCGGTACGCGGCGCGGGCCATAGCTGGGTTGGATATTCGCTTCACGACGACAGCTTGCTGCTCGATCTCGGCAGCCTGAACAAGGTCTCGATCGACCGTGAGGCCCGTATCGCAGTGATACAGCCCGCCGTACACGGCCGCGAATTCAGCGAGCTTTTGGCCGCGCAGGGCTTGGCATTCCCGGTTGGACATTGCCCGACCGTCGCGATGAGCGGTTTCCTGCTCAATGGCGGTCTCGGGTGGAACTTCAACGCCCGGGGACCGAGCTGTTTCAGCATAGAGGCGGCCAGGGTTGTAACGGCGGATGGCAGGCTGATCGCCGCGGACGAAAGACAAAATAGCGACTTGCTATGGGCTGTGCGCGGCGCTGGGCCGGGATTCTTTGGCGTGGTTACCGAATACATACTGCGGCTATATCCCGCACCGTCGGCGATCACGACCAGCAATTACTGCTATCCGCTCGAGCGGGCGAAAGAGGTAGGTATATGGGCGGGTAAAGTCGCGCGCCAATTGCCGGCGCACGTCGAGCTGACGGTTTTCGTCGCCTCCTCGCCCTCTCCGATCGCTAATCGCTGCGCTTCGAACATGGGCTTGGCCCGCATCTTAAATGCAACGGCATTCGTGGATAGCGCGGACGAAGGCGCTTCAACGCTCAGCATTCTGAATAGCTGCCCGGTCGCGAGCGATTGCCTGCTGAAGGAGCCGAATCTGTCCACGCCGATCGACGCCCTGCTCGATATAGGCGCGCTGCTGTGGCCGGAGGGGCATCGTTATCTAGCCGCCACGCTATGGACAAATTCACCGCCCGGTGACGTGCTGGCGACTTTGGGTGACCATTTCATGCGTGCCGCGTCGTTGAAGTCACATGGGGTTTTGGTCTTTTCCACCGGCGATCGTTCGCCGCTGCCCGACGGCGCATACTCGATGACTGCCGATGCGCTGCTGCTCTGCTACGCAGTCTGGGAGCGGGCGGAAGATGATGCCGCCAACACTGACTGGCATCGCACCACGATAACGGCGCTCGAGCGCTACGCGATTGGCCACTACGTGGGCGAATCGGACATCATCGGTGAGCCCCGGCGCGCTGAGCGCTCATACACGAAATCCAACTGGGAACGCCTCCAGCAGCTTCGGCGCAAGTACGATCCCGACGGCTTGTTTCTCACACACACGAGCTCGTCGTAGTCCGGGAATCGCGCTCTAATCCAATTCACGCGAACACGGTGCAGGCGATAACTTAGCCAGCGTGATCGAGTCGAGCGACTTGCGGCTGTTCGATAGCGAGTTGCGGATGCGGGAGCTGCACCTGATCTGCGAACTGGACGCTAGCGGCGCATGGGGCGGAAGAAAGCGCGGATATCCTCGACCAGGCGCCTCGGCTCTTCCATCGGCGCGAAATGGCCTCCCGACGGCATCACCGTCCAGCGTTTGAGATTGTAATAGCGCTCGGCCCATTTGCGCGGCATCAGGATGACTTCTTTGAGAAAGACAGCGGCTGCGGTCGGTGCCTCGACCACGGGAGTGCGGTCGTGTGACGGCGTCCACGGGTTGTGGCGCGCCTCGTAATAATACCGCGCCGACGTGCCGAAGCTCTCGGTTACCCAATACAGCATCATCGTCGTGCAGAGGTCATCTTTGGTGAAGCGCCGTTCGACGTCACCGCCGCAATCACTCCAGCTACGCCGCTTTTCAACGATCCATGAGCACAGGCCGGCTGGCGAATCGTTAAGCGCATGTGCCACCGTCTGGGGCTTGGTGCTCTGCAGCGCCATGTAGCCGCTTTCGTTCGCTATGAAGTTGCGCGTGTGTTCGAGCCAGCCCTCCTCGCCGGGTCCGAAGTCGGCGGGCTCAGGCCCTCCGCTACCGGAGAAAAACGCTAGTGAAGCCAGCAAGTTCACGTGCACTCCGATCAGTCGTTCTGCGTACTTATGGCCAAGTTGGGCAGTTATCAACGCGCCCCAATCGCCGCCCTGCGCGGCAAATTTATCGTAGCCGAGCACTTCGCACATGAGCGTGAACCATAGATCGGCGGTACGCCAATAATTGATGCCGGTGGTGGTGAGCGGCGTCGAAAAGCCATAGCCGGGCAGCGAAGGTACGACCACGTCGAAGGCGTCGGCTGCGTCGCCGCCATGAGCGGCCGGGTCAGCCAGTGGCCGAATCACCTTGTGGAAATCCCCAAATGTCCATGGCCAGCCGTGGCTCAGGATCAGCGGGATCGGTTTCGGTCCCTTGCCACGTTCGTGGATGAAATGGATCGGAATGCCCTCGATGGTGGTTTTGAAGTTCGCGAACGAGTTGATCTCGCCTTCATGACGCCGCCAGTCGTACTCGTAGGTCCAGTAGGCGACCAGCTCCTTCAGATAGTCGAGATTCGTGCCATAGCGCCAATCGGCATTGCCGAAGTCACGCGGCCATCGCGTATGAATCAGCCGCTTGCGCAAATCTTCGAGCGTCTCGTCTCCAATCGCGACCGTGAAGGGCTCCTTGGTCATGGGCGTGCTCCCGCGTCAAGCAATGCGTGAAAAAGGCGGCGGAGGGATGGCCACACACCGCCGCCCAGGCATGTAAGCGTCCTTGCGTTCAGCGTCCGGCCGCGGCGAGCGACAGCTCCTCGGTGGCAATCGTGCGATGCGGATTGAAGTGGGGCAGCACGTGCTTCGCCATCAGCCGGAGCGATTTCATAATACTGGCATGGGGGATGCGGCCGGCTTGCTTGAAACAGATGATCTGGTCGATGCCGGTCTTTTCGAACGCCTCGAGCTTGCGGATGACCTCGTCGGGATTGCCGACCACGACCATATGATGCTGCTTGAGCTGAGCGTCGGGGATATCCTTTGGGTCGAGATCGAGCGCCATCAGGTTGCGCAGGTATTCGTACGAATACAGCTTATTCTTCGTCATCAGCGGCTCGAACAGCTTGGCGACGTTGTGCATGAACCAACGCGCGCCCTCGATGCCGATGGCTTCGTCTTCCTTGTTTTCAGCGACATGGCAGATGATCAGTCCAGCGAACGCTTCATTGGCGACCTTGGGAATCTGGTCGGTGCGATGGGCGCTCGCGATATGGTAAGCCTCCATCGACTTTTGCACTTGTTCGAAGTTGAGGCTGAAGCTGAGCACGCCCAGACCACGATCCCCCGCCATTGGGTAGCTGTCCGGAGCCACGCACGCCATCCACATCGGCGGATGCGGCTTTTGGATGGGCTTGGGTATCACGCGGCGGGGCGGGATTTTCAGCAGCTTACCATCGTATTCAAGGATTTCGTCGGTCCACGCCTTGACGATCACTTCGAGTGACTCGCGCACTTCCTCGCGCGTGCGATCGTAGTCAACGCCAAAGCCGTCCAGCTCCTGCGCGGTAGTGGAGCGGCCGGTGCCGAGATCGACGCGGCCGTTACTAATGATATCGAGCACGGCGGCTTGTTCCGCCACTTTGATCGGATGATTGAAGTTGAACGGCAGCAGCCGCACGCCGTGCGCGATGCGAATATTCTTGGTGCGCTGGCTGACCGCGCCATAAAATACCTCAGGTGCCGGGCTGTGCGAGTATTCTTCAAGAAAATGATGTTCGACTTCCCACACATAATCGATGCCGATACGGTCGGCGAGCTCGATTTGCGCAAGCGCCCCCCAATAGGTGTTGTATTCGCTCAGCGCGTGCCACGGGCGCGGTGTTTCCATTTCGTACAGTAGTCCGAATTTCATGCCTATCCTCCTGCGTTGATTTTCGGTCACGTCCGCTGAACGGCACGTGCTCTTTTGGAGCAGCCACTCCGCTTAATTC
>JBOHWM010000563.1:0-5017 GCA_050736555.1 Binataceae bacterium (SeqCode) | reverse complement strand
GATCATAGTGCAGCGGCACGAAATCACCGGAAGCGCCAGCGTAGCGTACGAAATCGGGACGCGAGACGTTTTCGATCATCACGGTCGGAAGTGTATCGCCAACTTTAATTGCGTCGAATTTGAGTTTTGCCATGATAATTCATCCTAAATCGCCTGGTACCATTGATGCGCCCGTAGCCGCATTCTAAACGAGACCGGCGGAACAGTTGAAGCGCTTCAGTTCAGCCGCCGACCGCCTTGCCAGTCTCGACCAGCGTCGAGCGGGCGACGGCAACCTTTTCGCCCTTTTGATTGCGGTACTCGATCTCCATCACGAGAAAGGTCATCTTGCCGCCGCGTCCGCCCTCTTTTTCATAAAGATCGGCAATACGCGAGGTCCCGGTCAGCACGTCGCCGACCAGAATTGGCTCGAAAAACTCAAACTCCTGCTCGCCGTGAAGAATCCGGCGCATATCGAAATGCATCGTCGGGGTTGAATCGGCATCCTGCCAGAACGCGGCGGCCTGCAGGAAAGTTGGCGGCACGGGAATTCCACCGCATTCTCTTTTGGCCGCTTCGGGATCGAAATAGACCGGATTGGGGTCTTTGATCGCACGCGCGAACTCGCGTACTTTGCTCCATTCGATCGGGAAGGTGAAGGACCTGCCCGCTTTACCGACGATACTTTTGTCAACTGCCATCGAACTGCTTTCCTTTGTGTTTGTCGGCCAGATGGCGCCGCGCGTGGGCATAGCTACAAGTTGATTCCCTGAGCCACTAACTCACGGTTCCAGGTAGAATCTCCGAAGGTAAACTCCGAGGACTTGGCCCTCTTGAAATAAAGATGCATGTCATGGTCCCAAGTGAAGCCGATTCCGCCATGCAACTGAATTCCGTCGGCAGCGACACGCCGAAATGCGTCGGAGGCTGCCGCTTTGGCCAGCGCGGCTGCCAGTCCGGCTTGAGCGGGCTGATTGCTCACCGCCCACGAAGCGTAATAGACAGCGGATTTGGCACCCTCGACGTCGATCAGCATGTTGGCGCATTTGTGCTGCACCGCTTGAAAACTTCCGATCGGGCGTCCGAACTGTACGCGAACCTTGGCGTATTCCGTGGTGAGTTCGAGTACCCGCTGAGCCCCGCCCATCATTTCCGCCGCCAGCATCACCTTGCCACGATCGATAGTTTCCGCCAACGGCCGCCATCCCGAACCAACTTCACCGAGCACATCCGCCGCGCTGGCTTTCACGTCTGACAGTTTCACCGCTGCGAGCTTGCGCGTCTGGTCCATGGTCTTGAGCGAAGTGACCTCGATTCCCGGACGCTCCCGCTCGAGCATGAACAAGGTGACGCCCTGATCATCATGGCCGCCGCTGCGAGCCGCCACCAGATAAAAATCGGCTATATGGCCGTCGTTGACGAACAGCTTCTCCCCCTCGAGCCTGAACTCGGTGCCGCTCTGGCGCGCCTGGGCGTTGACCCCGGCGGCGTTCCATTGTCCCGATTGCTCCTGCCAGGCGGGGGTCGCGATCAATTCACCGGCGGCGATTTTCGGCAGCAACGTCTGCTTTTGCGCCTCGCTGCCGGCCCGACTGATAGCCTCGGCGACCATAGTGGTCCAGATAAACGGCGAAGGCAGTAGCACGCGGCCCATCTCTTCGAGCACCAGGACCAAATCGACATAGCTCAAACCCGCGCCGCCGTAGGCCTCCGGAATGACCAATCCATGCCATCCGAGCGCCGCCATGTGCTTCCACAACGCGGGATCATAACCGCGCTCGTCGTCCATCAGCCGACGCACGACAGTCGACGGGCATTCCTTTTCGAGAAGCCCGCGCGCGCTCTGCCGCAACATTTCCTGCTCTTCGCTGAATCCGAAATCCAAGGTTCTAAGACCTTTCCTTCATGGCGTTGCTATCAGCGGCTATGCGAGGATGGTCCACGATCCTCGCGCCTTCGGATACCATGTCGCGATTGCCCGCGACAAGCATCGGCCTTCACCGCTTCACAGGAGATTCGCGTTGAATCGCGGCCGGCTTATAGTCCCAAGCTGATGATATCGGCGCTGCGGATGTCGCCGCCGTCGATCACCAGGGTCGCCCCGGTCATCCAGCTTGCCGCTTCGGACGCGACAAATATGCACGGATAGGCAATATCCTCGAGCGTGCCGAAACGACCAAGCGCGCGCGAGCGCAGCATCATATTTTTAACGTTCTCATTGGGCCAGATGCGCTCGGCCGCACCCTCGGTGGTAACCGGACCCGGCGCGATACAGTTAACGCGAATGCCATAGCGTCCCCATTCCGCGGCATGTGATTCCGTAAGCTTGATCACTCCCGCCTTGGACGCGGCGTAAGGCAACATCGTGGCTGAACCGTGCACACCCGCCGTCGAGGACAGGTTGATAATACATCCGCCGCTGTTTTGCTGAATAAATTGGCGCGCGGCCGCCTTCGAGCACAAGAATGTGCCGTCGAGGTTAATCGCCACCACCGCCCGCCATCCGTTGGGCGAAAGATTCAGGCTCGGCGTGGTGATACTGCCGCCGTGGTTATTGATCATGACGTCCAGGCGTCCGAAATGACGCACCGCGGTCGCGATAAGCTCGTCGCAGCGTGCGCCGTCACGCACGTCGCACACCATCATCTCGCACTTGCCGCCAGCTTGCCGGATATTGTCGCGCACCGGTTCAAGATGTTCGGCGTTGCGGCTGGCGATCAAAACCGGCGCGCCACGAATGGCGAACTCATGGGCGATGCGGGTGCCGATACCGGTGCCGCCGCCAGTCACGATCGTAACTTTACCTTCGACGCTAAATACGTCCTTCAATCTAAGCCTCCCTGCCCGCGGTTACGCGCGCATCCGACAGCTTGCAGGACGCTGTCGGTAGTTGAACTCGGCCGCAGCCAAGCACGGCCTCCTTTGATGTACCGCGGGAGTGGCCTCGGCGCCAAATCTTTGTGGGAAAGCGCTGCGAACGGCCGTCACCGCGAGCCGTGCGCGCAAATTAGCGGAGTGTCGCGTTAGACGTTGATCGGAAGCGGACTGACTATCTCAAAGCGCGGCTAACGCCTGCCCCGACGGAGTATTAGCCGCCGGACCGCGACGTGGCCGCGATGTAATCCGCAGATGCGTTCCCGTGGCTTGCGGATGATCCTCGCGCTGATGGCTGACCGCGTGTTTCCAGGCAATAATCCGGCGCTTCAACAGCGTGGCATTGATTCCCAAGGCTTCACATACCGTTACAAAGCTCAGCGAATTGGCGTTTTCGCGTTCCGCCATGATCCAGCGTTCCGCGTCCACGTAGAGCCGCCGCGCTCGCGCCACGCGTGAAAGCACGCCTTTTTGGTAGACGTTAATGGCGTCGGTCAGGAGCGCCAGCATCAGGCGTTGCTCGCCGCTTAAACGATGGCCCCCCGAAAGATCGTAATACTGACACGGTAGAATAAGGTCAGCCCCCACGACCTCGTCAGACGGAACGCTAGAGATAGCGCACAGCCTCGAACTCATCTATTTCCGTACCCCCTCTCCGGCTCCGCGCCCGCAAGCCTGAACGAGTTCCCCCGAAATTGTCCCCACGCTCAGAGTCTTCGACGGCCAAAGCCTCTCGTATCACACTCTAACAAGGCGCAAGCAAAAAAGTTCCCGAGAACCGGGATGGGCGAAAAAGACGAGAAACGACCTCCTCTATCGAAATTGGGAGGAGCCGCGCAAGTCGTCTATGAAGTCTACGGGAGCTTTCAGCTTGGATTCGACGACAGGTGAAAAGGCGGCGATTCCTGGATCTATCGCATTTCGGGGCAGACCGAAACTCGTACGGTGACTGAGTACTGGCTTATTACGTCAGTACCGGCGACTGCGTCGTTCTTGCCTGATTTGCGTCATCGGGCACTAAGGCGTGCTATCGCTTGATTTGCCTGAGCAGCGACTACCGTGTTTGTTCCTGACGCATCAGTGGCGGCCAGGCGATAATGCTGCAAGGCGCGCTGGCGGTCGCCAATCGCCTCGTAGGTGCGCGCGAGGTTCAATTGGGCCTGGGCACTCGCTGGGCACGCCGTTGCGGCGTCCTGATAATAGCCCAGCGCATGTCCATAGTCGCTGGCGGCGAAGTGCTCTCCGCCCTTGCGTGTCGCATCTTTCATCACCGCCTCATCACAACCTCCGCTCGGTGGTGCACTGTTATATGAAGTGCTCACCTGCTGCGCCTGCATCGCGGCGAGCTGACTCTTCATCTTATCCAACTGGGACTGCTGTTGTCGAAGAATTTGCTTATCCTGCGCATTCTGGCTGCTGGCGCATCCGCAGATGGTCGCGGCGAGCGCAACGGCGGCGATCACAAGCGGTCTGAAAGTACGCATCAATCATTAAATTTGCCCGCATTGAACCCCTGTCAAGCTATCCGCAACGCCGCGGTCTTGAAGATCGCCTTCGCCGAATCCAAAAAAACGGCGAGGCCCTTCAGCCCCGCCGTTTTCCAGCAGTTGCGAAGGTGTGCGTTTTATTCGCGTGCTCTTCTTCTACTCGGTGTTCCTTGACCCAGGCCTTGAAGCCCGCAGGACGCCTCGCAGGTGAAGTATTCGAAACTACAGCGGCCGACTTCACTTTGCACCTGCTCCAGACACGCGGCGACCGGGTCGCCATTCCCGCCGCGAGCCCTCAAGTCGGGCGCGGCCTTGACTGGCTGACCGCAACTGCCGTTAGCCAAATCATTTTGCAGACTGGGCGCACAGCACTGGAAATCACTGGAGGCATTTTGCTCGCAAGTCACCGCTGCATTGTCGCATTGCGCCGGACAAGAAACCTGGATGAATTCGCTTTGCGCACTCGCCGGTGTTGACGAGATTACGATAGCGAGTCCGAGCGCGGCGACGAGCGAACTCGCGGCGATAGTGATTGCGGTTACGAGCCGACGTTTCATATTAACGTTCCCCCTGTCTGTTGGTCTCGCACGGTTCACGCGAGAGCGTCTAGTAACAAATCAAGACAGTAATCATTCCTTCAGACCATTTAAGAGCTAGTCTTAATAATGGAGAATGAC
>JBOHWM010000562.1:0-2508 GCA_050736555.1 Binataceae bacterium (SeqCode) | reverse complement strand
CAGTTTGAGCTCAACACCGTAGATGTCGCGGTCGAAGTCAAAAATGTTGGTTTCGATCGTCCGCTCCGGCTCGGCAAACGTCGGCCGCATCCCGATATTGGTGATCGACGGATAAACGCCGTCGGCCAGCACGACGCGGGTCGCGTAAACGCCGTCGGGCGGCAACAATTCGGTGCGGCTGGTGATATTGGCGGTGGGAAAGCCCAGCGCGCGCCCGCGTTCGCGGCCGTGAACCACCGGCCCGCGCAAAAAATGGTTGCGGCCCAACAGCGCGGCGGCGGTTCTCATTTCGCCCGCCGCGATCACCTCGCGCACCTTGGTCGAACTAACTTCGATCCCGTCAACCCGTACCGGCCCCACCGCCTCGGTCTCAAAACCCAACTCCTTGCCCAGTTGTTTCATCACTGCGGCGTTGCCGGCGCGGTGATGGCCGAAGCTGACGCTATGGCCCACCACGACGACGCGCGCGCCGATGCGCTCGTGCAGATATTCACGCACGAACGCGCGAGGTTCGATCAGGCTGAGCTCGTGGGTGAAATGAAGCACTAGCACCGCATCAATTTCTTCCGCGCTCAAAAGTTCAAGCTTGTCTTCCGGAGTCAGGATTAAGCGCGGGGCGCGCTCTGGCGCCAGCACCTTGGCGGGCTGAGGGTCGAAGGTGAGCGCGAGTGCGATTCCGTCATGTGCGCGGGCGCGCTCGACGGCGCGGCGTAAAATCGCCTGATGGCCACGGTGCAGGCCATCGAAATTGCCCAGCGCCACCACCGCATACGGATGTGGCCGCAGGTCGCCAAGGTTGCGGATAACGTCCATCTGATTCCTGATTATTCTGCCGCCGATTGCGCCCGTCTGTCATCTCGAACGCACCTCGCGGACTCGTCAAGATACTCCGGCTTGTGAACCGGGCATTCAGCGTCCACCCCGTTGACCCTCCCCCATATCAAAGATCGGCGCGGGTATCCGGCAATCGCAGCGCGTTTCTTTTTCCATTTTTTGACATGGGGGAGTAAGGAAGAGAGTGCCTCTCTTCCTTTCACCCCGCCTCGGATGGGAAAGGCGGACATAATCATGACAACTCCTGCATCATGGATTTCGCCACCGGTGCCTGCGCGGAATCCGCATAGTCGTGCAACAGCTTTTGCAGGGTCAAGCGTGCGTCGATGCGGTCGCCAATCTTCATGAAGGCTTGCGCCTCACGCAGCAGCGAGGCGCTGGCGAAGCGTCCGCGTGGAAAACGCATCACCACGTCATTGAATTGCAGGATGGACTGATCGTACTTGCCGAGTTCGTAGAGCGCGTTGCCGGAAAAGTATTCGGCCGGTTCACCCAAGGCGGATTTGGGATAGCGATGCTGCAGTTCCTGCAGGCGCGCGTTGGCTTGGGCGTAATGACCCGCCTGCATATCGTCCAAGCCGGCGCGATAAAGTGCGGCGCCGGGCTCACCGCTGTTGCGCGCGGTGACGATTTCGCGCTGAAGCTCGCTGCGCCATGACGGGGCGGTGACCGCGGGCGGCGGCGCCGCGGATGGCGTGGCACCGCCCGGCGCGCCGGTATTCGTCGCGGGTACGCCCGCGTTAGTGCCGCCTGGCGGCACCGCCGCGGCCGCGGCGGGCGCGCCTTGTTGCAACGAGGCGACCTGCGACTGAAGCTGGCTAACCTTTTGATTCAGCGCCGCGATTTGGCTCGTCCCACCGCCGTTGGGGGCATTGTGCTGCATTTCGGTGAGGCGGTCATTGACCTGGTTCACCCGTGCCTGCAGCGCGTCGAGTTGCTGGCGATCGTTGGCAATCATGCCGCGCAGCGCGAACTGGTTGGTTTGCAACTGCTGCATGTCGGCGGTCGGACCGCAGCCCCAAAGCGCAATCGCGGTAAGCAGCGCACCGGCGATCCAACCCGCGCGAACCAGCGGCGCCGGCGGCGCGGTTACTGAAGTACAACGAAATGATCGCGGCGATTCTTGGCCCAGCATTCGTCGGTTTCCTCAGTGCAAAGCGGCAATTCCTTGCCGTAGCTTATCGTTGACATGCGATCGGCAGCTATGCCGAGCGTCTTCAGATAATCTTTGGCGGCCTGCGCGCGCTTGGCGCCGAGGGCGATATTGTATTCCTCGGAACCACGGTCGTCACAATGGCCCTCGATCTGGACGCGCATGTTGGGGTTCTCTTGCAACCATTTGGCATTCTGGCGCAGGATGTCGCCGTCGTCGGGCTCAATAGTGAATTCGTTGAAGCTGAAGTGGATATCATTGAGCGGCCCATTTTCGCCGTTAGCGCCCAATTGTCCCTTGGCAAATTGATTAAGCGAACTGCTGCCAGGGCCGACACCGGTTTGACCCATCCCGTTAGTCCCGTTGGGGTTGGCGTTCTCGCCTGACGGATTTTTCTGCGACGAACATCCCGCCGCCAATGCAATCAGCGCCGCCAGCATCGCCACGGCGGCGGCGCGTCCCACCCCCCGCAGGTTACTGCCCCAACCACCACGACCATGATGGACTATAGTCATCGCCTT
>JBOHWM010000561.1:0-7128 GCA_050736555.1 Binataceae bacterium (SeqCode) | reverse complement strand
AACAAGGACCGAGCCGCTGCCAAGCCAGGGAGCTGCGCCCCCTTTTCGTCATCCCGACCGGAGCGAGCCTCCAAGCGTAGCGGAGCGACTAGACCTCAGTGGTAGTAAAGGAACCTGAGGGTACCGTGCCCGGCAATTCACTGCATCAGGTTAGCAAGATTCTCGATCAGCTGGCCAGAATGCGCCGATGCGCCGCGCACAACCGTGCGCACCACCTTGCCGTGATCGTCGTAGTAATCCGCGCGCTGCACAGCGCCAGTCGCGTTGGGATCATATTCAGCAATAGCAAGTCTGCCCCGCCGATAGATGTCAACAGTTTCCGGCTTGCCATCATAATTGTTGTCGGTCGCGACCATGTATAGATGGCCTTGCCGGTACCGCTCGACTTCGTCGATCTTGCCGTCATGATTGCGGTCACGTTCGATTTCGGTCAGTTGGCCGTTGTGAAATGTTTCGATTAAATCCGGCTTGCCGTCAAAGTTGGTATCAAGTGCCACCTTGACCCCGCTTTTGCCGTATGTGTATATCCATTCATCGGCGTGACCATCGCCGTTGAGATCGTATACCGCCAGCGGACGTGCCTCTTTGCCGCAACAGACCATGAGCAAGCTCAGCGCCAGCGTAATGCCGATTAGACGGCAAGTGCACATGGCACTAAGGCTTATCGCCAAGCTGCGTGCGGAGCAAGTGTGCCTGGTCGCGCTGGCTTTTGTGGTCCTGCTCGCGACCGCGGTACAGCCGACGGTGCTGCTCGGGGCATCGAGCCAGTTTGCCGCGCATGGTCCGCAGATATTGAAGCCGCTGGCGACCAACCTCGTTCCTATTGAGCACGAATATCGGATTGAGCTGACTTCCAGCGATCTGTCAGCGCCGCTGGTGTTAACGGAACGGTTCGTGCTCGCCGCTCCAGCCGGCGCCTATGGTGCATTCCTGCCCCACGCAATGGCTAGGCGGCCGTACGTGCGTGCCCACGCCAGGGCACTTGGAATCACAAGTCGCGTCGCCTCGCCTCGCTCGCCCCCGCTTGGGTGAATCTTTCCGCCCCTGCTTTGGGGCCGTTCGGGACTATCGCAGTGTTAAGCCACCTGGGTACTTGCGCGGCGCGGTCGCGAATGCCGCTGATGTGCAAGCGCGGGCAACATTAGCCGCATGTTGAAAAATCCGCGAGGCACTGCGATAGGGCTCGCGAGTCCTTAAAACTGGTTAAGTGGCGTGCGTCAGTCGCCCGGTATGGCGAGTTGACAACGATTGTGGAGAAGCGCGGAAGCGGACAGTTATGCGGATCGGTTGCAAACTCCTGGTTATGGCTGTGCTGGCCGGCTACATGGTTCTTCTGGCTCCGGAAGCACCAGCGGCCGAAGGTATGAGCGCGGCTCAGTTGGTACAAATTGCGCTCGAGGTAAATCCGCAGGTGCGCGCGACGCATGCCCAATGGATGTCGGCGCTGCATTCAATCAAGCAGAACTATGCGCCCAGCGACCCAGTTGTTGGTTTTTTGAACGGTGATAGCCCGACCAACGGGTTCACGAACGCTTCGATCAATTCGTATACGGTGACCGACTCATTCCAGTTTCCCGGCAAGGCTTTGCTGCAAGGCGAGACGGCCAAACGCGCGGCCAACATCGCTCATCTCGCTTATCTGATCGCGATCAGGGACACCCGCGCACAGACCGAAACCGCGTATTATCAACTGGTGCTCGATAGCGAGTTGGCCGGGGTCGAGGCGGCCAATATCGTCAGTTTAAAACAGGTACTCAAAGTGACCCAGGTGGCCTATTCGGCCGGCAGCGTTACGCAGAGCGATTTTCTCAGCGCCGAGTTTGATCTGGCCGCCGCCCGGCAGCAACTCAGGGCCTTTCAGGTCAGCGAGCAAAACGACGAGACCACACTCAATCAGCTACTCTATCGGCCGCCCGATGAACCGCTGGAAGTTCAGCGCAAACTTGAAATCGAACCACTCAAGACACCGCTGGACAATCTTGTCACGCTGGCCTCGCGGGCGCGGCAGGAGATCCTTCAGGCGGCCTTATCCGAGCGCAATTCGCAGACCGCGTTGAAGCTGGCCAAATTCGAATACGCGCCCGACTACACGCTGGGTTACACGTTCGATCATTTTTTCGTCCCAAGTTTCGCGCCCCGCCCGAGTGATACTCAAGATCACGGTTTTTCGATCAGTTTCAATGTTCCCGTCTTTTTCTGGCTCAAGCAGGACGAGGACGTGACGCGGGCCAAATACGATCTGGAAGCCGCACGCGACAATCTCGATTTGCTCAAGAGCCAGACCGCGGCGATAGTCACGACGCTCTATCGCAATGATCGTTTCGCCTATCAGACGGCGATGCTTTACAAGGAGTCGTTAATGCCGCTGGCGAATCAGGGTTTCCAGGTCGCATTGGTCGCGTATGAGTCGGGGAAAATTGATTTCCCCGCGCTGGCCGCGGCGCTTGGCCGCATTTACGACTCCCGTACGGCTTACCTGCAGGCGTCGAACCAATTTCTGGCTAATGAAATCGCGCTCGAACAGGCGATCGGTGAGCCTTTACCAAAATGAACGCGCGTCTCCAAACATTCTTGATCGCTCTCGTGGGTCTGATGTTATGCGCGCTGGGCGCTGTCGGTTGTAATGACGCCGCGCCCAGCCGCGCGGCCGTGGATATCCCGGAACCCATTCCTCAGTTGGCGCGTCAATCGAATGGCACCGTTGCGCTCGAGTTTCCGCATGGGCGCGTGCCAGGAATGACGGTCGCCAAAGTCGAGGAGGTCGAATTACCGAGCGTGCTCGAGGCCAACGGCCAGGTGGATTTCGACCAGCAGCGCGTCTCCACCATCGTGTCGCGCGTGGCCGGGCGGATTGAAGGAACGCGCGTGTCCCAATGGGACAGCGTCAGGCGGGGTGAACCGATCGTGTCGCTCTACAGTCCCGACTTCATGACGGCGGAAGCCGAGTATCTGCAGGCACGCGAGACCGTGAAGTTAAGTTCGTCACCAGGGCTCGCCGCGTCAGGCAATTTGGCGGCCACAATGGTTACGGCGGCCGAACGCAAACTGGAACTGCTGGGTATGGACGAGACTGACATCCACGCCATCCGCATGCCGAGCCCGACGGTGTGGGTGCGGGCGCCGATAAGCGGGATCGTGCTGGAGAACAAAGCGGTGCGTGGCGCGGCCGTCAGTCCGGGCGACGTGCTCTATACGCTTGGCACGCTCAACGACGTTTGGATCGTCGCCAGCATCTACGAGGACGATCTCGCCCGCGTCCACACCGGACAAGCGCTGGTAGCGGTGACGACGGCCTATCCTGACCGATACTTCCATGGCTTCATTTCACGCATCAGTCCCAACATTGATCCGAATACTCATACCTTGCAGATTCGTTGCGAAGTGCGTAATCCCGGCGGCTTGCTGAAGCCGCAGATGCTTGCGCGCATCCGAATAGTCACCAACCCGGGCAACGCGCTGGTAGTGCCCCAGGAAGCGTTGGTTTTCGACACCAATCGTTACTATGCGTTCGTCGAAATCAGGCCGGATGTTTTTCAGCGCAGGGCGGTCGAGATTGCCGCGTGGCGCGAGTCGGGCTACGCGCGCGTGCTCTCGGGGCTTGTTCCGGGCGACAAGGTGGTGGTCAAAGAATCAATCCAGGTCAACACGCTGTGGCATCAGGCCACTGGTGAGAATTCGTAGCCATCATGATTCAGTCATTGATGCGGCTGGCGTTGAACCAGCGAGTGGTGGTGATCGGGCTGGTGCTGGCACTGCTGGCCGCCGGAATATTTTCCTTCTGGCAACTCGATGTCGAAGCCTATCCCGATCCGGTACAACCGCTGGTCGAAGTGCTGACACTGCCCAGCGGCCTCAGTGCCGAGGAGGTCGAGAAGCTGGTCACGGTGCCACTCGAATTTGGCTTGAGCGGAATGAGAAACCTTGTCCGCATGGATTCCATATCCCTCTTTGGGCTCTCGGATATTCGCTGCTACTTTAGCTGGCCGAGTAACTATTACTGGGATCGGACCGAGACTATACAGCGCCTGGGCTTCGTCACTCTGCCGCAAGGCATCACGCCGGGGATTTCGCCTGAAAACCCAGTCGGCGAGATTTATCGTTATACGATCGAGAGTCCCGATCACGACCTGCTGACAGAGAAGGAGATCAATGATTGGGTAGTGGCGCGGCAGATGACCACCGTAACCGGGGTCATCGGCGACAGCACTTTCGGCGGACTGACCAAGCAATATCATGTCGATGTGGACCCGCAGAAACTGGTCTATTATGAGATTCCGCTTTCGACACTGATTCAGGCCATTCAAAATTCCAATACCAACGCGGGCGGCAATTACCTGAATGTGGGCGAACAGGCGTTCGACGTTCGCGGCATCGGCTTCATCCACTCGCTCGACGATATCAGGAGCATCGTGCTCGCGGAGCATCACGGTACGCCGACCACGATTGGCAACGTGGCCAACGTCAGTATCGGCTACGCGCCGCGGCTGGGCATCGTGGGCATGAATAACCGCAACGAGGTGGTGAGCGGGATCGTGTTGATGCGCAAGTATGGCAACACGCTCACGACGCTTAAGGGAGTTGAGAAAAAGGTTCGTTGGCTGAACGGCTCGGGCGTGATGCCGAAGGGCTACAAGGTGGTGCCCTATTACGACCGCACGAGCCTGGTCCACATTACTCTGCATACGGTGTTCGAGAATCTCAGCATTGGCATCGTGCTGGTCTTTCTCGTTCTGATCTTTTTCCTGGGCAATTTCCGCAGTGCGTTGATCGCGGCAATCAATATTCCGCTCGCGCTATGTGGCGCTTTTCTATTGATGTACCTGGGCAATACGCCCGCCAACCTGATCTCGCTCGGCGCGATCGACTTCGGCATCATCATCGATTCGACCGTGATCGTGATGGAGAACATCCATCGCCATATGGCGATGCCGTCGCCTCAGGGCGAATCGGCGCGGTTCAAGATTCTGAAGGCGGCGCAGGAAGTTGGCGGGCCGATTTTTTTCTCCACCGTGATTTTCGTGATCGCGTTTCTGCCGTTGTTCACGATGCACGGCGTCGAGGGCGCGATCTTCTCGCCCATGTCGCACACGTATGCGTTCGCGCTGGGAACCGCCATCCTGCTCGCCATCACGCTCACCCCGGTGCTCGGTTCCTTCGCATTCGCGCGCCGCTTTCATGAAGTGCATAACCGGCTGTGGGAGGTGATCGCCGGCTTCTATCATCGCCTGTTCACTTTTGTGCTGCGCTGGCCAAAGACGATCCTGTTGCTGGTGATCATCTTTGCGGCGGCGGTTTTCGCACAATATCCGAATATGGGCGGCGAGTTTCTGCCCAAGCTGGAAGAGGGCAATATCTGGGCGCACGCGATGATGCCGCTGACGATTTCGCTTGACGACGGCGCACAACTGGTGAACCGGATGCGCCATGTTTTCATGTCGTTTCCCGAGGTGACCACGGTGGTTTCCCAACTAGGGCGGCCCGATGACGGCACCGAGACCACGGGATTTTTTAATTGCGAGTTTTCCATTGGATTGAAACCGCGAGATCAGTGGCCTCATGGAATAACCAAGGCGCAGCTCGTAGGGCAAATCAATAATAAGTTGACGCGTGGTTTTCCCGGCGTCAGTTTCTCATATTCCCAAAATATCGAAGACAATGTCGATGAGGCTCTCTCGGGCGTCAAGGCCGGGTCAAATGCCGTCAAGATATTCGGCTCCGACCTCGATACCGATCAATCCGTGGCGGACCAGATTGTCGGAACGCTCAAAAGGGTCCGTGGCGTAACTAATGTGTATGCGTTTAGGTCGCTCGGGCAACCAAACGTTACCATCACTCCCGATCGCCAGGAATGCGCCCGTTACGGGCTCAACGTCGGCGATGTCGTACAAGTGGTGAATGCCGCGATTGGCGGTGTCGCCGCGACCCAGGTGTTGCAAGGGGACCGCCGTTTCGACCTGGTGGTGCGATGGGAAAAGCCGTATCGCACCAGTCTCGACGCGATTCGCCAAATTCGCGTGTCTTTGCCTTCGGGCGGTTACGTCCCGCTGGGCCAAGTTGCGCAAGTGCGGACCGTCGATGGCGCCTCCTTTATTTATCGCGAAGACCTGCAACGTTATGTGCCCGTGCGTTTTGCTGTGCGCGGGCGCGATCTCGAAGATGCTGTCAACGACGCGAAAGCGACCGTGGCGAAGCAGATAAAGCTGCCACAAGGCGTCAACGTTCAGTGGGTAGGCGAATACGGCGAACTCAAAGCCGCCAACCGCCGCCTCATGATCGTTGTGCCTATCGCATTGATGCTGATAGCCGGCGTGCTCTACGCGGCGACCACCTCGGTTATCGATACTTTCATCATCATGGCGCAGATTCCGGTTGCATGCGTGGGCGGCATCCTGGCCCTGCTGATCACGCATACGCCGTTCAGCGTGTCGGCCGCGGTCGGATTCGTCTCGATTTTCGGCATCGCCACTATGGATGGCATCCTGTTGAGCTTTTATATCCGCCAGCTATGGGGCGAAGGCCATCCGTTCGTCGAGTCGATCGTGATGGGCTCGGACCGGCGGCTGCGGGCAACCATGATGACCGACCTGGTCGACGCGCTGGGATTGTTGCCGGCGGCGATATCCACACAAATCGGCGCGCAGACGCAACAACCGCTCGCGATAGTGGTGATCGGCGGGGCGCTGACAATCATGGTAGTGACGCGCGTGCTGCAGCCGGTGTTGATCTACTTGTGCCATCGGCGGCTGCGCTTGGCGGATGCTCAAGTCGCACCGATCGGTTAGGTGGGATTGCTATTTTCGTTGGTCTCAGGCCAAAAATTTTCGTCGAGCTGAGGTTTTCCGCTGTAAACTCAAATGTGAGTAATTAGAGGTTCAATCACAATCCCAATTCTCTTCGCTGGCGGGTTAGCGTATCGATTACCGCGTACATGATGGCGCGGGCCGACTTGATTAAATCCGGGAGAAAAGCCACCCCCATTCCACCTAATCCCTCGCGATACTCAGGCGGACAGTTGCGCGGCGGCCACGGGAAACCAATCCGCGCGCACGGAATCCCGAGCCGCCGGATCAACGCGCCATCGGTTTGACCGCCGAGCTTGGGCGGTTCACCGTGCGGACGTCCTTGCAC
>JBOHWM010000560.1:0-3856 GCA_050736555.1 Binataceae bacterium (SeqCode) | reverse complement strand
TGCTCAATCGAGCCGATCGCCAACCACGGCGTGGTGGGACGCGGGGTCCTGCTCGATATCGCCAGGCTCAAGGGCAAGCGCCATCTAGACGCCAATGAAGCGATAACAGTGACCGACCTCGAAGCCGCCGCCAAGCGTCAGAAGATGCCGATCGAGAAGCACGATATCCTGCTGATTCGCACCGGATGGCTGCAGCGCTTCTATGATGACGGGATGAAGGCGCTGTTTCCCAACGGCCAAATGACCGAACCGGGTTTGGCTTACAGCCACGAGTTGGTCAAATGGTTCCATCAGATGGAAATTCCGTCGATTGGCAGCGACACCATCGCGAGCGAGCAAACGGCCCATACTGAAAGCGGGACGATGCTGCCGCTCCATATGGCGCTGCTGCACGATCAGGGCGTGGTCTTCAACGAAATCGACTGGCTCGAAGATCTGGCCAACGATTGCGAAAAGGACGGGCAATACAGCTTCCTGTTCGTCGGCTCACCGCTTAAGGTGGTGCGCGGCGCCGGCTCGCCGGTTAATCCGATCGCAATCAAGTGATTTGGCACTAGCGGAGCCGGAGGCGAAGCGAGCTAAGGAGTCCGCGACGTGCGCTTAAGTCAATGGGACCCGATCAATTCGGCGGCGCGGGCGCGGGGCGCTCCGCCCTTTTAATGAGGAGTGAAGAATCCCGAGAAAAAACCCCAGAAAAAGAATCGAATCCGGGATTCCTCGCTGCGCTCGGAATGACAACTCGACAGGTTACGCGGAGGTTCTTCAGCCGGTGTAAAGCTTGCGGAGATCGTCGAAAAACCCGGGATAGGTCTTACCCACACAGGCCGGATTTTTGATTCGCACCCCGGGGATTTTGAGGCCGATGACGGCGAACGCCATCGCGATCCGAGGGTCGTCGTAAGTCTCGATACTGGCCGCTTTGACCGGCGAAGGAAAAATCTCGAGGCCGTCGTCGAACTCGCGCACGGTGACGCCCAGCCGGCGCAATTCCGCCGCCAGCGCGGCGAGGCGGTCGCTCTCATGATGGCGGATGAAGCCGACTTTCGTGATGCGCGTCGGCGAGGAGCACAACGGTGCCAGCGCGGCCAGCGTCGGCACCATATCGGGCATCGCGTTCATCGCTATATCAATGCCCTTGAGTGGCCGCCCGCCGCTTACTTCAACGCCATCAGCTTTCCAGTTCACGCCAGCGCCCATTTGTTCCAGGATACGGATGAAGCCTGTGTCGCCCTGCACTGACTCCGCCGTTATTCCCGGGAGCGTGATGGTGCCACCGACAAGCGCCACGGCGGCGGCGAAATAGCTCGCGCTGGAGGCGTCGGGCTCGACGGCAAAATCGCGCGAACTGTAGTGTTGCTGGCCCGGCACGACGATAGTGTCGCGCTCGCTTTGGCTATGAGCGCCGAACTGATCCATCAGCTTGAGCGTCATCGCGATAAACGGTCGTGCGGTCTCACCGATTACGTGTAGGCGCAAGCCTTCGTGCCATAACGGCGCCGGCATCAGCAACGCCGAAACGAATTGCGACGAGAGGCTGGCGTCGAGCGTGGCAGCGCCACCTGCAAACGGCGCTTTGCTGGTGTCCACGATGATCGGCGGACAACCGTTATCGGTTTCACTGAACGCGTCGGCGCCGAGCCCGCGCAGCGTCTCGAGCAGTGCGCCGGCCGGCCGCATGCGCATCCGTTGATTCCCATCCAATCTGAATCTGCCGCGGCCTAAGGTGACGAAGCCGGCTAAAAAGCGCATCGCGGTGCCAGCGCCGCCGACGAACAAATCCGCGTGATCCGCGGGAATTGTGCCGCCCAATCCCTCCACCTCGATCCGGTGTTCCGTCTCCTCGATTTGCAGGGTAAAGCCGAGTGCTGTCAGCGCCGCCGCCATCCGCCAAGTGTCGTCGCTCAAGAGCACGTTGTGTATCCGCGAGCGTCCGCTAGTGATCGCTGCCAGCAGCAGCGCTCGGTTCGTGATGCTCTTGGACCCCGGCACCTCGATAGTGGTGCTGATGGGTTTCTGAAGCGGCGTGATTTCGATCTCGTCAGCCACGGCTTTCCCCGTAGTAAGTCGAGCTGACAGCCTCCAGGTAAGCTCGCGATCCAATCCGTCAGGCGGCCCGACTTGTCCTTTGACCGGCACCGTTGATTGCCCGGGGGCGGCCGGGGTGCAGCATCGCATGAATGTATTCGACGAACATTTCGGAAAAGGCAACCGTCTTTGAAGTCTTGTTGACGAACGGAGGCCCGTTCACCTTCAAGCTTTCCAGCTCGCTCAGGAATTCGCGGCCCTCACGTGTGCCGACCCTCGGGTCTATCCCCTGCATCTTTCGAAGCAATGATGCAATTGCCCACCTTCGGTTGAAGCGCCTACTTTGATCAACGATCTTAAATAACACGTTCGCGTAAATACTGTCTTGATGCATATGCCGCAAGCGTCTGATCAATGTCTGATTCATTCTTTTCATCGGATTCCTCGCCCTTTAAGTTGCTCTACCTGCAAACGCCTGCCAGCAGCCTCTGCACAAAAGGCCGTTCGCCTGTTCTGAACGGAGCCCGCGGTGCGAAGAATCCCGGAAAAAGAACCACCGGATAGAACCAGGGTCCGGGATTCTTCGCTGGCTCAGACTGACCGAACCATGACTGTGCGGAGCTTGCCTAGTTCAAGCGGCTTTTGTCCGGCGCCTCGTCGTCATCGTTATCAGCTGTAACGATCCCGAATTCCTGATGGAACGCCGCGGGCCAATTGGCCGTACTTGCCTCGGCGAGCTTCTCAAATTCGAACAGCACATTCCCAAGAAATCTGGAGATATCAGCGAATCTGCTGCCAGCTAATCGCGCCTTTTCGGAGTTAATTTTCACCGCGCATTTTGTTGCGGCTTCGCTGATCCCTTCGAGCTGCAGGGCTAAAATACTTGTCATCCTTTGCACCTCCTGGAGGCTTCTCCGCGAGTTTCCCGCTTCGAACGACTGATGTATTTATTTCGTTTTTTGAATTCTTTGTCAACGATATAGATGCCCATACGGAGAGACGGGCTTTGATGAGCAATTCGCTAAAGATCATCGGAAAACCATATATAATGAATACCGCCGTCGTTGACCGCTGGTTGCGTGCCGATCTGCAGGTGATTCCCAGCGAATTGACTCGTTTTATACGTTTTGCAATAAGAAACCGTTTCGTTCGCAAAAACAAGAATCCGGGGAAGTGGTTTCGGAGACCGGATACCCTTTTGCGAGACCTGCGAGAGGGAGGGCCTATGCGCGTTGAAGGAGCCGATCTTCCCCCTGACTTCAACGGTTTCGTCTTACGAGCTATTGGACGCCTCACGCGCTTGGAAGCAGGCGCTCAGCAGCGAACTAAAGCTGCCCGCTTCGAAATCCACCGGGACAAACCGCCGGACGGGAAAGAACGGAATTAACGTGATGCCATGGCCGTTGGCACGGCTTGGACGAGGCTGAAAGCGGCCATCCTTGACGGCCATCGCGATTTTGAGGAAAAGCGCCGGGAATATCCGCTAGCGCGCTTGCCAGCACCACCTTGGGTGCGACTTCAATTTAATTGCCGTAAGCGCCAAACGGGTGGATGTGTGCTGCGCCGCCTGCAAAACGCCTAGTCCCGCGGCGTCGGCGTTCTGAAAGAGCACGTCGGCGCCTTGTCCAACTTGCGCCGTGCAGCCTCCTTGGCCGCGCCAACATCGTTGAAACTGCCGATATAGCTCGTTAATACCCGTCCGTCGGGACGCGTGGCGAGAAAGCCGCGCCGAAAGCCTTCGAAGGTGATCTTTACCGAAAGCAATTCGACGCCTCCAATCACGTCCGCCACTCCGGTCTTGGACATCCGCGCCGCCAGCACGCTCTCGACA
>JBOHWM010000559.1:0-3561 GCA_050736555.1 Binataceae bacterium (SeqCode) | reverse complement strand
GGATATGATCTTTTGATTTGCTAACCATGCCAGGTCGTTATGCTCGCTTTGGCGTTTCCAGGCGCCGGTAAAGGGCGATACGGTGATCGCCCAAAGTTGCTATATTCACTGCTTCGAATCCCGCCTGCGTCAGCGCGGGAGCGCGATGGAACTGGCGCACCACCACCCAGCTCCGTTCTTCGCTCAGGCCAGAGCGCTCAAGCAGAGCCAGAATCGCGGCGCTGATGTCAGCCTTGAACGGCGCGTCGACAAAAACGAGATCGAAACGTTCACCGCCGGCGGCCAATTCACGAAGCGCGCGCCGCACCTCGGCACTGACGATACGGCCGCGGTCGGTGAGCCCGAGCAGGCGCAGATTGTTCGCAATTACCTGTGCGGCGACGCGTGAGGAATCAATAAAGGTCACGTGTGCGGCGCCGCGGGAGAGGGCCTCCAGACCCAGCGAACCGCTGCCCGCGAAAATATCCAACACGCGCATCCCTTCGAGTTCGCAGCGCGCCGCCAGTCGCGAAAAAATCGACGAGCGCACGCGTGCCGTCGCCGGCCGCGTGGTAAGTCCGCGCGGTGCCGCGATACGCCTGCCATGCGCCTGTCCCGCTATCACTCGCATCGCTGAATCCGCTGAACGCTCTATACACTAAGCGTAGCAAAATGCGTAACGGATTTCGGCTCGCCGAGGAAGCGTAATCAAGGTCTGTCAAGAGCGCGTGGCGAGCGGAGTGTGCGAGTGTGTATCAATCCGGCGCGCGGTCGCGAGATTTTTTCGGCGCCCGCGGCCTATTAAGCTTCAGCGTTCATGAACAGATAGCGTACGCTGGCGCATCCACTCACTGATTGGGAAGCGGCGCCTACGGATGTTCGCGAAAAAGTTCGCCGAAAAAAACAGGGCAAAGGACTGGCGATGACTCTGTTTTTAGGGTACCTATCATAAGATTTTTCGTACGTTTGAAGAATACGCATCAAAGGATCGGTAATAGTGTCGGAAGTTTTCGCCGGCTCAGAGAGCAAATCTTTGCCGACGTCGAACCAAACCGCCGTGGCGGTTGTTCGCATGTTTCGGCGAGTGATTAGTTCTCGCACGGCATCGGTCGAATGCACGCGGCGGGAGCGAAATCGTATTGGTAAAGCCAAGCCACCGCGCGCCTTGAGGCGGTTGTTGGCACACCCCATAATCTGTCAATCTGCACGGAACAATCCCAGCTTGGAAAATCTGGCACTGGCTCATCGTGGGAATTGAACTACTGATCGGCGCGCTCAAAGCGATCGCAATCATTTTCCTGGTACTCAATCTGGCGGCGATTCTGCTTTGGTTCGAACGCAAGGGCAGCGCTCTGATCCAGGACCGTATCGGGGCCAATCGGGCCAGCGTGCTGGGCGTCGGGCGCCGCTTCGGGTTGCCCAATTTCGGCGTGGTCAACACGCTGCTGGCGGACCCGATCAAGCTTTTCACTAAAGAAGACTTCGTGCCCGAAGGCGCCGACCGCTTCATCCATGGATTGGCGCCGTTTCTCGCGCTTTTCCCGGTGCTGGTGACGTTCGCGGTGGTGCCGTTCGGCGACATCCTGAAGGTCGGCGGGCGCGTCGTCAACCTGCAGGCGGCGCCGGTGAACGCGGCGGCCTTGTATCTGCTGGCGGTGGTGGGCGTGGGTGTCTACGGAGTGGCGTTAGGCGGATGGGCGTCGAACAATCGTTGGGCACTGCTGGGCGGAATTCGCGCGACCGCACAAATGATTTCTTATGAAATCGCGATTGGGCTGGTGATCATCGCCGTCGTTATCACCTACGGCACCTTGGACTTGCAGGAAATTTGCCGTATCCAGGGCGGCGTCTGGTTCGGCTGGTTGCCGCGCTGGGGCATTTTGGTGCAGCCGGTCTCGTTTCTGCTGCTGATAACGGCGGGAATGGCCGAATCCAAGCGCGTGCCGTTCGATTTGCCGGAGGCCGAATCCGAACTGATCGCCGGCTATTACACTGAATATTCCGGCAGCAAGCAGGCCGTCTTCATGATGACCGACTTCGCCGAAATCGTGTTGATTTCAGCGCTAATCACGCTGTTCTTTTTTGGCGGATGGCAAGTGCCGTGGCTTTACCGTGGCGGTTTCCACTTTCCGAACATGACCGGATGGTTTCTGGCGGTGCCGAATTGGGCGGTGGTGCTGATGGAAATCGTGTCGTTTTGGGTCAAGGTGGTGTTCTTCTGTTGCATTCAGATTCTCGTTAGATGGACGCTGCCGCGATTTCGCTATGACCAGTTGATGCGGCTTGGCTGGAAGGGCTTGGTGCCGATTGGGTTGATTAACCTGCTCGCCACCGCGTTCGTGGTGGTCGCGATCGGAGCGAAATACTGATGCCGGTGTGGCTATTCGTATTTCTCGGAGTGCTCGCGATTATTTCCGCCTTTGGCGTGATTCTTCAGCGCAACCCGGTGCATAGCCTGCTGTCGCTGGCCTTTGTGCTCGTCGTGATTGGCGTATTGTTCATCGGATTGAACGCCGAGACGGTCGGGCTTTTACAAATAATCATCTATGTCGGCGCCATCATGGTGCTGTTCCTGTTCGTAATATGGCTGCTGAACCTGCAGATCGAGCCCGGTGTCGGCACGAGTCATCTGGCCCTCAAATTTTTCGGTTCGCTCGCGGCGGCCGCGCTAATCGCCGAACTGTTCGTGATTTTTTTCAGGGCGCCCGTGGGCCCGATGCCGCACGCGATGCCTTACAATTACGGTTCGATCAGAAGTCTTGGACGCTTGCTCTTCTCGGGCTACCTGATCGCGTTTGAAGTCACTTCAATCCTGCTGCTGGTCGGCGTGGTGGGAGCGATCGCGCTGGCACGCCGGGTCAGCGGCGACTTGCGGGAAACCCTCAGCAGCAATCTCATGAACGAATTGCCGACCAATCCGGGCAGCGTGGCACGCAAAGCGCCAACCGAGCCTGAAAAGGTGTGACGATGACTCCGATCACGGCGACGCCGATAAGCTGGTTTTTGGCGCTGAGCGCGATTTTGTTCGCGATCGGCGTGGCGGGCGTGATGATTCGGCGCAACGTGATCATCATGTTCCTCTCCATCGAGCTGATGCTAAACGCGGTCAATCTCGCCTTTGTCGCCCTCGCGCGTCAGCACGGCACGATGGACGGGCAGGTGATTGTGTTCTTCGTCATGACGGTGGCGGCGGCGGAAGCGTCGGTTGGCCTTGCCATCTTGATTTCGCTGTTTCGCAACCGCGGCACCGTCAACGCCGACGATCTCAAACTCTTGCGCTGGTAACCGATGACCTCCTCATTTCCCGCTCTTGGCCTGATCCTGTTGTTCCCGCTGATAGGCGTGTTCTTCAACATTTTCTTGGGCCAGCGCGTGGGACGGACGACCGTGGGCGTGGTAGGCAGCGGCGTCGTCTTTATTGCCTTCGCTTTTGGTTGGTGGGCGTTCGGAACCTTGCTCTCGATGCCGCCGGGGAGCGCCCTCACTCTGATGTTATGGCCCTGGATCGTGGTGGGACCATTCCACGTCGCTATCGCGCTGCGTTTCGACGCGCTCTCCGCGGTGATGGTGCTGGTGGTGAGC